>JAWOIM010000588.1:0-6077 GCA_046484685.1 Chloroflexota bacterium
ATCCCGTCTCTCACTTTGCCCAACTCCTGCGCACCGGCATGGAAGAGGTACTGGTATGACAAATCATGGTACAGCGTTACAGCGTTACTCCGCAAAATTTGCGCCATGTGCGTTAATTTTTCACCACAGAGAACACGGAGGGCACAGAGCAAAAGAGAAAAATTCTGTGTTCTCTGTGCCCTCTGTGGTGAAAGTTTTTGGTTGTGGCTGCGCCACTTTATGCACTACGCAATACGCACTACTGGAGACCTCATGGCCCAAATAGACAACCGCCGCCGTTTAAGTCCCGTCGATTATGAAGCACCGCCCATTAGCAGTTGGCGGGCAACCTGGCTTCAGATTCGGTTCAACCCCTGGCTCTTCCTGGCCGATACATTGGCCTTTATACTGGTTGGCCTCTTTCCCATTGCTCTGGCCTGGCTCATCGGCACTGCCTTCGATCTGCTGGTGGGTGAAGCTGCCTTTCAGATCAACTTCTGGACGCTGATTATTGGCCTGCTGGTGCTGGGCGTTATGGGCGTGGTCATGGAATATGGGGCGCACATTCTCAACTTCTACTTCTCCTTTGTCCTGACCGTGCTGATGCGCAAGAATATGATGAGCCGCCTCTTTGAACTGCCGGCCGCCCAGGGCCTCATTTCCTCGCCCGGCGAAATGATCAGCCGCTTTTCGGGCGACGCCCGCAACGTGCGCGAGCTGGCCATTCAGGCCGTCAGCGCCATTATGCACGTCATGATTGTTGTCGTTGGCCTGACCATTATGTTCCGCCTGGAGAGTAGAGTAACGCTGGTGGTCTTTATTCCCTTGATTGTGGCCGTCACTCTGGTCAACCTCCTGCGCGAGCAGATCAGCAAATACCGGGCAGCGGCACGCGGAGCCGAAGGGGATGTGACCGGCTTTGTAGGGGAACTGTTTAACGCCGTGCAGGCGGTCAAAGTGGCCGGGGCCGAGAGCCACGTCGATACCCGCTTCCGCGAGTTGAACGAGGCGCGGCGTAAGGTGTCGCTGCGGGATAGTCTGTTTGGCGAATTTTTGAACACGTTGATGAACAACGTGAACAGCATCAGCGTGGGCCTTATTTTGCTGATGACCGGCCAGGCGATGGCCACAGGCAATTTTACTATCGGCGATTTTGCCCTCTTTGTGGCCCTGCTGCTGCCCGTGTCCGAATCGCTGGGCTATTTCGGCACACTGCTGGCGCTGCACAAACAGGCGGCCGTTTCCCTCAAGCGCATGATTGACGTGCTGCAAGGGGGGCCGCCGGAGCGGCTGCTGCAGCCGGGACCGGTCTACCTGCGCCCGAACAGCGGCTGGCCCGACGTGCCCTATGTGGCTAAAACGGCCGAACACCGCCTAAACAGCTTTGCCGCCCGCGCCATCAGCTACCGCTACACCGAGACAGGGCGGGGCATCGAAAGCGTCAATCTCAGCTTTCAGCGGGGAGATTTTGTGGTCATTACCGGCCGTATTGGCTCGGGCAAAACAACGCTGCTGCGGGCCTTGCTGGGGCTGCTGCCGGCCGAGGGGGATATTTATTGGAACGGGCAGTGCATTGAGAATCCGGGCGCTTTTCTACTGCCGCCCCGCACCGCCTACACCCCCCAGGTGCCGCGCCTGGTGAGCGATACGCTGCGGAACAATATTTTGCTGGGCCTGCCGGAAACGGCCGTTGACATACAGGCCGCTATTCAGGCCGCCGTCATGGAGCAGGATTTGCCGGAATTAGAGGAAGGGCTGGAAACGATGGTGGGCACGCGGGGCGTCAAGCTGTCAGGCGGCCAGATTCAGCGAGCGGCGGCTGCCCGCATGTTTATCCGCCGCCCGGAGCTGTATGTCTTTGATGACCTATCCAGCGCCTTGGACGTGAACACGGAGAAGATGTTGTGGGAGCGCCTCTTTGCCAATGCATCACAAAATGGGGAACGGCCGACCTGTCTGGTGGTTTCCCATCGCCGTCCGGCTCTGCGCCGGGCCAGCCAGATTGTGGTGTTGAAAGACGGCCGTATCGAAGCCACGGGCATGCTCGACGACCTGCTGGCCCGCAGCCCGGAAATGCAGCGGCTGTGGCAGGGGGATATTGGGGAGACAGAAGCGCATAAAGAGGCATAAACGCCTATTCGTAGGTGAAGCCGGCCCGTTCGGCCACCAGGCTCAAATATTTGGAGGTTGAGCGCTTTGGCTCATAGGCTCCCGTTTCCCATTCGCTGATGGTTTGCTGGCGCACGCCCAACTCATCGGCCATTTCTCTCTGCGTCAGGCCCATATATTCACGCAGCGCTTTGATCAGCTCCCCGTTCCACAAAACCGTATCCCCATCTCGCCGAATGTTGTAGACGATTATCACGCCCTGCTTGCGAAAAGTAATCTGACCGGTGTCCAGGTCAATTCCGTCCACCAGGTAGCCCGCTTCCATCCAGGCCGCTGCCGGCACCGAGCCGTCGCTGCGATTACTCCACCAGGCGCGGCTGCTGCGGGCGGTGGCGGGGAGGGGATGGTCCAGCAGGGCCTCAATCTCCTCCAGCGAAAGCGTCAATTGATCCTGATGACTTTCCTGCAGATAGCGATGGAGGGCGTAATATTTGCGCGTCTCATTCATAGGCCGTTCATTATAGCTGATTTTAGCCTGGGTTACATTTTTTTGACGAGGGACGACGAACGGACCATAGACGACGGACCATAGACGATGCGTACTTCCTGGCTTTGTTGGCAGCATACAAGGGCACCAATTCTAATATTGGGGTTGACAGAAATATACTAAAGCGTGTAAAATAGATTGCGTTACCGTGTAGTATAGAATATTTGTTTTGAAGAATTCAATGTGGCCACGACCCACTGCGCTTACCACCGCGACAAGCCCAGTGCAGGCCCAAACAGAGATATTAATGGACCAATTACCCCTGATTTAATAAGGGTACCATCGTCCATCGTCCATCGTCTATGGTCTATGGTCTGTGGTCTGTGGTCACATGCAAAGGAGACTCTGATGAGCCATTATGAGATTGATGATGTCATTACCCGCTGGGCCAAGAGTGAGTTAACGGCCGAACAAGCCATTGGTCAAATCTTATTAATTTTGCAGTCGTTATCGCGGCGGATGGGGAAGGTAGAAAAAAGGCTGACCCGGCAGCGCAGTGCCGGGCCAGCCAATGGGGATAGAGAAAGTGATGGATAAACGTGACGGATACTGGCCGTCACCTTTCACGCATCACGTTTCATGCTTGCCGGTGGCTGCTTTAGTGCGTTCGGCTGGTTCCACTTCTGGGGGCAAAACAAGTTGACCGTCGCTGCCGTTACCGCGCATCATGTTGGGCAGTAACTGGGCCAATATCAGCGTAGACAGGGCTGACTGCTCGCCTCCTTCGCTTTTGACCAGAACAGGACGAGGGGCTTTGTTAACCAGATGCTCGGCCACTTCCAGGCGACGCAGAGCCAGCTCATAATGCAGCACGGCCCGGTTGTCTTTATAAGCTTTGCCCAGCCGGTTGAGCGCCTTGGCCTCGTTTTCGGCCGCTTTGAGGGTCGCCTGTCCTTTGGCCTCAATTTCCAGCTTAATCTTCTCGGCATCGGTTTCCCGCTCTTGCAGCATTTGGGCCACGTCCTCACGGGCTTTGTTGATGGCCTCATTGACTTCAATCAGGCGGGCGTCCCGCTCCTTCTTCGTTCGCTCAATTTCCAGCAGCAGGGTGTCGATACGCTGTTTGCGCCGCAGTTCCCACTCTTTTTCATAAGCGTCTAGCTCTTTAGCCACACGCTCACGAGTGGCCAGGTTGTTCTGGTACTGTTCGGGCAACTGTACGTCAGGAATGTTAGCGCCCACGATACGAACGCCGTACCGTTCCATAAGCCGATTCAGATATTCCTGCATATCGCCCACGTCACTGCCGCGCAGGTCATAAGCCCGCTCGGTTTGCACGCGGCGGCTGCGGCGGCGAATGGCGTCCTGGACGACACTGCTGAGGACCAGATCAAAGTTACTGGCCCCAATGTGGCGCACAAAACGAACGGGATCAACGATGCGGAATTTGAGAAAGAATTCGATCGATTTGAGGGGAACATTTTCCCGCGTCGGACTAGAAAGGACGGGGGCAGAGTAAGGAATTTCGGTGGAGGTATCGACGATAAACTCAACCTTTTCCCAGGGCCACCAGAGGTGGCGCCGGCCGGGGGGCAGTGTGCCCACAATTTTGCCAAAGCTGGACATAATGCCGGTGGTTCCCTGCTCGATCATGACAATGGAACTGCGCCACAGCCAGAAGGCGCTGACGGCCAACAGAAAGAAGCCCATCAGGCCAAAGAGTCCGGCGGAAACACCCTGACTAAAGAGGGCGGCCCCAATGAAGTAAATAGCCGTGCCTCCCAGCATCATCCAGCTATAGCCGCGCCGGTCTTTGGGAATCACAACCGGAACCAGGCTGCCACCATCGCCGGAACGCAGCAGTTGTTGAATGTTACTCCAGGTGGCGACGACTTCCTTGATTCTTGAATTTTTACGAAACGCTGTCATTGCTCCTCCTCCTCATCCTGGCCGCTGTCGCCTAAAATCTCGTCGATGTCATCGGGAATAATGTCGTCGATAACTTCCGTGTGGGCCACGTCCGTTTCCCCTTCACCGGGCAGCAGATCCGTATCGACCAGGGGCTCCTGAATCTGGTTAATCTGCCCCGAACGCTCTTTAATGCGAGCCATAATGGCACGCATGTTGGCGCGGATGTGGGCCATGTCTGTTTCCGTGTAGAGCGGGGTATCTTGCAGCCCCATCATTTGCCGGGCAATGGCCATAAAGTTAATCCTGTCTGAATCACTGCCGTTCCCGCCTACATTGACGATCTGGGGCATCTTATCGGCCGTATCGTTAATCCGGCTCAGAATATCCTGCTCATAACGGTATTCCAAAATTTCGGGGTAGAAAGAAGCGCTGACGGCCCGAATGTCCAACGCCTGTGCTTCCAGCAGAGCTGAGTTGGCCTGCGCCCCACTTTCCGCCTCAATCATCAACTGGCGTGCATAAGCGTTGGCCCGATTTGTCTCCCGCTCGCGGGCAGTGTTGATCTGGGCCTGAAATTTAGCAATATCAGCCCGGATGCCGGACAGTTCTTCCCGCAGTGAGGCCAGTTCTTTGTTCAAATCCCCTTCATCCTGCTCTTTACGCAGTTTTAGTTCATATTCGTAGGTATAGGCTTCTTTGGCCACGCGTACCACTTCGGCCGCGGCCAGGTCCATGCGGTACTCCTGGCTGGACGGCTCGGCGTGGGTGATATTGGCATTGACAAAACGAACGGCGGGCAAGAATTGGCTGTTAAGCGCTTCGATGAGCGATTGGGTTGTTTCCCCCACCAGGTCATATATATCGGCCGCTCGTTGCTCGTAAATCAGGGCGCGGGTCACTTCACTGATGGCGTTGTACAGCTTTTCGGAAAAGCCGTTGACGCCACCTAGAGTAAAGATAAATTCGCCGGGATCTTCAATGCGGAATTGGAGAAAGAGATCGACCGAAGCATTGATGCGGCTGGAGGTAGGGGCTTCTCGAATAGGGGCGTTGTAAGGGTATTCTTTGGTGGTGTTGACAATGTAGCTCACCTTCTTCCAGGGGTCGATGAGCATGGTACGGCCGGCCCCCACCGTCGCCTCCACTTTACCAAAACGGGTAATAAGTGCCTGGCAGCCGTCGGGAATCATAACAAAGCTGTTGCGCCAGATGCTAAAAACAATATAGCCAATCCAGACCAACCAATAATGGGGACCGACCAGGGCCGAAGCTGCCGCCGTTTCTTGTAACATGCTGGCCAGCAGAATGCCTATAAAACCAAAAAAACCGGCTACGAAAACCCAGCGCCAGGAGCGGCTGTCGCGAGGCACAACGACGGGGGAGATAACGTTGGTGTGCTGCTGGGGTGATTCTTCTTTACTAAAGCTGCGGTTCAAAATTTCGACCGCTTCGCCGATGGTGGCGGTCATTTGGGAAATTTGCGTCCCGGCTGACTCGCCACGTTCACGGGCTGACATGAAATCCTGCGCGTTGAGCCGAAATTGCTCGAACTCTTCGCTCTGGGCGATCTCATTGACAGTGCCGAGAACAT
>JAWOIM010000739.1:0-4810 GCA_046484685.1 Chloroflexota bacterium
CTGGGCCTATTATACAACAAATTGGCTTCAGACCTGACAGGTTGGCAACGCAAACCTGTCAGGCCTTGTCGGTACGTAGTCGTTTTATCCGTTCCTTCCCCAATCCGCTGTCCTCACGCCGGCGGCAGCAGCAGCCGGTCCACAATCCCCTGCCGCTCAGGCACATAGGCCAGTTCCAGACACGCCAGCAGCAGCAAGTTGGCCTGCAAATATTGGGCCAGTAAATCAGCTTGCTCCTCAGACAATTCCCAGAACTGCTCTAACCCCCAATGCGCCAGGAGAATTTGTTCCAGAGATTGGTCAAAGGCCTCCCACTCCTCACGAGAAGCTTCATCAGCGGGCAGTTGCAACGAAGCCAACCCGGCGGGCAGCGGCCAATCAAATTGGTGCTGCCACTGTTGCAGTTGGCCAATAATGCCGGCTGTTGTCTTAGGCAGCTTTTCTATTAAGGTCAAGTCATACTTGACTGCCACATCAAGAGTGAAGGCGTGGACAATGGCAAGATCTAGGTCGATGATACGGACAAGGGGTAGGGTGCTAAGGGTAAGATTCAAAGTTTGATTAAGAGCGCGGGAAAGAAGAGGGTCCAAGAAACGATCATAGGCGAGGATGAAAGTACTGGAACGTGAGCGGTCAATATCGGGAGCCATATCCCCCATATGATTATGGTTATGAACAAGAGTACGATCACGAGCCAGGAAGAGGCTAAAAGCACGTGCTGCTGAGGGTTTAACACCACTTGGTAGATATGTGCTTCTATTCGCTCCCCACTGCAACATTGCCACCAACACTTCATCTTTGGCCACCAGTTCTGCTAATGCTTCTAAATAAAGTTCGGCAAAATCGGTTGCATCGTTGAGCATTGCCGCCGTCAACAGAAAAACCTCGCGCCAGCGGTCATCCCCCACATGGACCATTAACCGGGGCAGGCTGCCCCGCACCTCATTTTCCACAATATAGTGGGTCGTAAAATATTCTTGCAGCGTCAGATGGGAAAATGAGTGGATATGCTTGGCCCGCTCCACCAACAGGCCATGTTGGGCCTCCATCGCCGCCAGTACATAGGCTCCATCCGGCTCGGCAATGCCCGGCACGCCTTGCAAGTAGCTTTCAATCAGCCCCACCAGCCGCCGCTGCGAGATAAAATATTCCTTGGCCTCAAACGTCTGGGCCGCTATCTGGGCCAGCAGCCGCTCTTTGTGCTTCAGCGACAGGGATTGGTAGATCAAGTCTCGCTGAATATTGCGCCGGGCGTCCCACTTGCCCAGCAGCGCCTGGGTCGCCTCCCGGTAAATCTCATTCCGCTCCGCCGGAAACTCGTTGCGCTCTTCAAAAGTGACGCAGAGTAAGGAGAGCAAGAGCGGGTTTTGGGCCAACTCTTGCAGCGTCTCGTTCCGGCTGGCTTGCAGCGCCTGCCAGCAGTTGTCCCGTTTGGCCATATCCTGCTGAAACCAGCGAAAGATAAAGGTTTTCTGCTGTTCGGGACTAAAGTCGGCCATCTCCACATAGATAAAGCGCTCAAAGGAGTAGTCGGTGGCCGCCACGCGGCAGGTCAGCAAAATGCGGCAGCGGTCAAACTCGTGGACAAACTGCTTGATAGCCGTAATCAACCTGGCCCGCCGCTCCCCTTCCAGGTTGACCTCATCCAGCCCGTCCAACAGGACCACGGCAGCACCCGTCTTGAGCAGCCGCCGCACGAACGCTTCCGCTTCCGGGAAATCTGCTCGCCCAAACTGGGCGGCGATAAAAGGCACAAGTTCCTGCCCGCTGTCAGACAGCTCTTTTAGCGTCACAAAAATGGGCAATTTTTTGTCGCCGTCCTCCCTGGCGTTGTCTTTGATGGTACGCAGGGCCACATGCTTAAGGAAGGTCGTTTTGCCCGCGCCCGGCTTGCCCAAAATAAAGAGCCGCTGCGTTTCAGTGGCCACGGACAGCCCGTCGCGGCGCTCGCTTTCTTCGCGCAGCCAGCGCTGCCGGGGAATAAACGCCGCTTCCAGCTCTTCCAGCCGGTAGCGCCGCTCCGCACTCAGCTTGCTCAGGACGTTGACGTCGGTGTAAATTTGCTCCAGGGGCTGGCTTTCCAGTTTACCGAGGACGCGCAGGTTGTTGACTTCATCATGCAGCTTTTGCAGGTAGGTGGTCGTGGCTTGCTGCCACTGCTTACGCAGGGCGCGGTCCTCACGTTTACCGGCCACACCTGCGGCCATTTTATCGACAAACATCTCACCGTAGTTGTCCCACATCCATTTGCCGGTGGCGGCAATGGCGGTGGCGGTCAGGGGGTCAATGGGCATCGCGTTTCCTCCTTTGCTCGACAGAAATCAGGCGAACGAAGGGTAACACGCTTTTGCTGCCCTGCCAATCACCGCACAAGCGGGGCAATTGTCGTACGGGCGGGACGGCGCGGAAACCGATCTGGCCACAACTAACCCGCCTCCGCCCGCGCCGTCTCGCCCCCTTGTCCTTGTGGCCCGGCAGAGGGCGAGACAGGCGGGGCGGAGCTTGATGGTGATCGCCAGGATCATGGCCCGCCTGTCCCGCCCGTACGGGTCATTTGATTTTCTGGCTCTTTAGAAGTTCAGCGCTTGCCGAAAGGGGGTTGGCAAAGCGTATTGCGTAGCCAGGAAGCATTACGCACTACTCAATACGCACTACGACGAACTCCCTCTCACAGCCAGGTCTTAAAGAAGTCGGTCATGCGATTGTAGACGGTGACCCGATTGTCGAATTTGAGGACGTCGTGGCCCTCGTCCTCAAAGAGCAGGTAATCGACTTCTTTGCCCAGGCTGCGCAGTTCTGCAACCAGTTCGCGGGACTCCTGCTCGATAACGCGGGGGTCGTTTTGGCCCTGGATAACGAGCAGGGGGCACTCTATCTGTTGGATGTAGGTGCGGGGCGAGCGTTCCAATAAAAAGTCTCGCTCCGTTTCCGGGTCGCCCACCAGCATCTTGATAAACGGCTTCCACGTTTCGGGAACGCGCTCGGCAAAGAAGGTCAGGTCGTAGGGGCCGAACATATCCACGGCCGCGGCCCACAAGTCGGGATGACGGGCGGCCAGCGTCAACGTCATGTAACCACCGTAAGAACGGCCGACGACCCCCGCCCGTCTCACATCCAGACGCGGGTCCTGGGGCAGCACCTCGGTCATGGCGTGCACATGATCCAGCCGATCCTGGCCACCCCAGTCACGCTCGACCCGTTTCATGTAGGCAAAACCGTAGCCGGTGCTGCCGCGCACGTTGGGCACAAAAACGGCAAAGCCGTTGAGCGTCAGGAACTGGATAAAGGGCATAGAAAACCAGGCGAAGTCGGGCCGTTCCTGGGATTGAGGGCCGCCGTGAATGTAATAGATTAACGGCCGTTTCCCCTCATAACCCAATTCTTCAGCCGGCATATAAAGTCGGGCCGAAATCCGCAGCCCGTCATAGGAGACAAACGAAGCATCCTCCCCGGCTGAGAACAGGGCGGGATCAATGCCCAGCACGCGCTCATCGGTGTGGCGCGTGAGCTGGTCCCGGTCTGGCCCGGCGATGGTGTAAAGCTGGGTGGGCGAGGTAGCTGTGGAGAAAGAGAGGGCAAAGCGATCGCCCACCTTGTCATAGGTCACCGATTCCAAAACGCCGTTGGCCAGTTGGCCCGTGCCGCAGAGCAGGTGGGTCAAATGCATCGTCCAGGTTGATTCATCCAGTTCCGCTTCATAGAGCCAGGTGCAGCCGTCGATGTTGTACTGAACGGTGTAGCGGCTGCCGGTCAGATGTTCTATCCCTTCCATTTCGCCTGCGCCGCTGTGCTGCCGGCCGCTTATCTCGATGGGTGTCATCTGGTCGGGATTGTCCAGGGGTATGTGGGCCAGCCCGTAACTGTCGTCAAAGAGGATGGTCTTGCAAATAACGGCCGTATCATCCGCCACAAAATGGATGTTGTGAATGCCGCTGGGCGTAACCGGCTGGCCCGCCTGTCGCTGTTCCAACGTAACGCCGTAAACGTGGCGCGGCGTTTTGTCGGCCATGCTGGCCCGGTACAACACGACATCCCCCATACCAAACTGGTCGGCCAGGATGAATTGGTCATCGGCCTGGTTGATGCCCATCGGGAACATGCCGTACATGCCCTGGCTGATTTTCTCCAATTCGGCCGTTTCCAAATTGGCCAGGTAGGTCGTAAAAAGGGCTTCGCTGCGAGATTGGGCCAAAAAGTAGACGCGGTTTTGGGCCAGGTCCTGATTAAACATGTTGACGCTGTGGCCGGCAAAGGTGTCGGGGAAGATAAATTCCGGGTAGCCGCCCTCCATCGGGATCAGGGCGGGCAGGTAATCTTCGTCGCCATCCTGATCGATCATGATCAGGATTTTTTGCAGGCGGGGGAAGACAATAAAGGAACGGCCGTCTATCAGATGGGGATTTTGTAGGGCGATATTGGCGGGCAGAAGGGGCTGGGGCACGCTGCCGCCGCTTCTCATACGGTACAGGCTGTTACGGCCGTTCAGATTGCTAACAAAATAAATCTGGTCGTCTACAAGCTGGGGCACCAAAAACAGCCGCGCCGACAAGAGGGATTCAATGCGAAACATGTAGGTCTCCTTTAACATAGTGCGTATTGCGTAGTGCGTAGTGCATGGGAAAAGGGCACACGTAATGCGCGAAATCAATTGCTGTTAAACTACCATACGAAGCATCATCAGCAAGGTCGCAATTTTATCACCCGTGCCCTTATTGTCACCCCTCTACTACTCTCTTCTAGCTTCCCACTTTTACATCTTACGTCTTACTTCTTACTTCTTCCTTCCCTTTCCTTGACGTGCTTTGCCCCA
>JAWOIM010000786.1:0-5432 GCA_046484685.1 Chloroflexota bacterium
GCGTAGTTGTGGGGCATATTGTGCATGGTAGACAGGACGGGAATCTTCAAGGCGCGACCCACCAATCGGCCCACCACGTCGGCGTCTGTCAGATGGGTGTGAATAAGATCAATCTGCTGCTGGCGAGCGTATTGGTAGACGGCCCGCAGCACCGCCGGGTCATAAAAACGACGGGCATTTAGCGCCAGCAAGGGAAGGTGCAGCCGCTCGAATTCAGGCCGTAACGAATTTTGCCCAATGACGCTCAGACTACAAACATGCATCTCAAAGCGGCGGCGGTCTACTCGTTCGGCCAGGCTCAACACGATCTGTTCTGCGCCCCCAATGGTCATTGAAGAGACCAGTTGTAAGATGCGTAATGGTGATTTGCTCATATCAATTTTTAATCTGTCGCCGCTGCTTTGGCTTTGGGCAAGAAAGCGGAACGCAGCATGGTAACCGCTTTCCTCATATCATCTGGCTGTAATAAGAAGATAGCCCCGCCGTAGACAAGTGCGCCTACGGCCGTTTCCACCACTAGTTCCACGAGCGGTATAACATTGGTCAGAAACTGAGCTGTTGTCAAAACGACCACGGTCATCAAACCCCCGGCAGCCAGGCTGGGATAAAAGGTTTTCGCCAGCTCAGGTAAGGGCACATTGACCAGCCGGGCAGCCATGACCATCTTGACCATACCGGAGACAAAGGCCAGCAGCACCTGCATCCAGGCCACGGCCAGAATCGTGTTATACGTAACGGCCACCCACCATAAAGCCGGAACGGTGACAAGGGCCTGGATAAAACTCAATTTGGAAAGCAGCCCTGGCTGTCCGGTGGCCTTGTACACGCTGCCCGCATTAAAAACCAGCGAACGCAGCAGCGTATAAAGGGAGATAGCGGCCATCACCGGAATGGCTTCAGCCCACTTCTCCGTAAAAAAGGTTAAGACAAACGGCCCGGACACCAGCGCCAATCCCAGTCCCAGGGGAATGGTAATCATGGTTAAGTAGCGCGTCGTCATCAGGAAGCTGCGCTTCAATGCCTGCGGGTTGTCGCGCATCTGGGAATAAACGGGAAAGGTGACGTTACCCACAATATTGCAAAACTGCTTCACCAGTAGTTCCGGCACCCGAAACGCCAGCGTGTAAACGCCCAGCGCCGCCGCGCCCATAAAACGGCCAATCACCAGATAATCCATATTCAAGATGAGAACGCCCAAAGCCTCTATGGACGCAATGCTGATGCCGTAAGATAAAAATGACCGGGCGGCCTTCGGTTGAAAGTGGAAAGCAGGCCGCCAGGGAACAACAATCCAGTAAGCGGCCGTTTGCACCAACACCCCAACCAGATGGCCCAGAATCAGGCTCCATGCCCCAAAACCCAGGAGAGCCAGGACAATTGAAGCGACGCCTTTGCTAACAGAGCGGGACATATCTGGTATAAATTTGCGACCAAACGCCAGTTTTTTGGTGAGCGTAGCGGCGTGAACCAGGGCAAAAGCGCCAATGACAAACTCGAAGCCCAGGGCACGGGTTATGGGTACAGCCCGGGCATCCTGAAAAAATGTGCCGGCAAGCGGCGCTGCGACAAACCAGGTTAGCCCAAAAAGGAGGAACCCCACCGCCAGACCCATCCAGAAAGCGGTGTCTAGTTTCTTGGGGTCGGTGCGATGGTAGATGATGGCCGGGCCAACGCCCAAACCTTCAAGTACTTCCAGCAGACCAATAACCACCAGCGCATAAGCGGCAATTCCAAAATCCTCTTTGAGAAGCAGGCGAGCCAGAACGGCCGTACTGATAAACACCAGTAATTTGCCACTGTAATTAGAGGCGTAAGACCAAAATGCGCCGTGAAGCGTTGCTTTTGTCAGGTTCTGGTTGTTCATATCGCTATCAAAGGTAGCCAAAGGCGCTCATTGCTGCCTGCGCTTCGCGTAAAAAGGCCGTTTTGTCTGCTTCTGCCAGCCGGGCAATCTGGTTGTCGTTGACATCTGGCCGCAGATAGCCGCTCAGTTCGTCCAGCCCGGCGTACACCAGCGCCTTATCCTGATTGCCAAAGGCGTAGCTGCGCTGCCCATCCTGGCCCATGAACTTCTTGGCCTGCAGCTTAAACTTTTCGGTATCCTGCACCTTCAGGCCAGCCAGCCCGTACACTTTTTGCACGGTGGCGGCGGGGTCGGCCACCAACGCTTCAAAGCCAATAATATGATAATTTTCAATTTGGCGGGCATCGGCCAATATCTGGTCGCCAATGGTCTGGTACATCCGGCCAAAGCGCTGGGCGCTCCAGCCCCGGCGCATAAAGCCTTCACACAGCGCCAGACCGTTGCGCACCAGGGCCACAAAGGTGGCATCCGGGTACATCTCGGCAAAAAGCGGCGTGGCCAGTACCACCCCGTTGACGCATTTGCAGACCATGCGAGCGCTGCCCTTTTCGACCCAGGTGGGGTGGGAGCGGCCGTTATTCTCATAGGTCGAATTCTGCGCGGTTTGTTTGTGGAGGTAAAAAAGCAGGTCCAGGTAATGGCCAATAACTTTCGGCAGGGTACGGCGCTCATAAAAACGATAAGGCCAAAAAGTGTGCTGGCGGGTGCTGAGCAAGATGGGTGCATAGGTCAGCCGTCGCAGCCATTTTTGCCCGGGTTGGGTATCCCGGCCGTAGAAAAGCTCATGCACCTCTGCCCCCAAAATACGCACCTGGGGATGAGACGAAATTAGCCGCATGAGGATATTGGTGCCGCCGCGTTGAAAGCCATTTACAAAAATCGGCCGTTTATTCAGCATAAGCCCTCCCTGCTGGGGTTATTTCTTTAGCAGCCGCTGTTGTTTGGCGGCGCGGCGCGGCTGGGGCAACGGCCGTTCGCGCGGCCGCCACCTGGGGCAGCGCCAGCAAAATGCCAATCATCAGCCAGAAATAACGAGGGAACGCCCCGTGCAAAAAGTTCGAAGCCACCAGGTAGCCCACCAGCGCCACCAACAGCGCATAAACAATGGCGGCTTCGTCATATTGCCCCGCCCGCAGAAACGTTTTTTGGGTTTGGTAGGCACACCAGAGTGCCATGCCCACAATCGCGCCCAAAGCCGCCAGGCCAATCAGGCCGGTTTCTGCGGCCGTTTCCAGGTACAGGTTGTGGGCCGACCGCTCCTCGCGGCGATTATCCCACCCCAACGGCTGGGCATATTCCTGATAGTACCGTTTGTAATTGTTTCGCCCCACGCCTAAAATGGGATGGTCGGTGAAAATTTGCCAGGCCACCAGCACCTCGCTGGTGCGACCGCGGAAAGAGACTTCGTTGCGGGCATCTTCACCGCTGCCAGGCAGCAGGTTCAGGGTGGTATAGATCCGTTCGGTGTAGTTAGTGGGAATGAACTGCCACGCCACCAGGAGCAGCGCCAGGCTGAGCAAGAGGTGGAGCGGTTTAAGAGATTTGCGCATGAGCATCAACGCCAGCACCACAACAAGGGCCACAAAGCCGCCCCGAGAAAAGGTGAAAATGATCGAGAGAAGACAGGTGAGGAAAGCCCATAGGGCCAGAAAGCGTAGCCCCCACTGCTTTTCATGCCACAACCTGTCCAGCGCCAGCGGCACCAGGACGACCAGGATCATGGCGTAGAAGTTTGGGGAAGCCAGGGGGCCGCCCGCACGATGGTCGCTTACTTGACCCACGATATTTTTCACCTCGGTCTGGGCAAAGCCCCAGTAGGTGTTGTCGAAAGTGCCAGTCAGCTGCTGGTAGGTGGTGAGGGTGCCCATCCAGATTCCGGCAAAGATCAAGGCCCAGACAACTGCTCGCAGGGAGATCCGGCTGCGCAAAGCCAGCACCACGGCAAACAGCAAGAGGGCATCTTTGGCGAATTCGTACAGGGCATTCTGAGCCCGGAAGTAATCGGCGGCATAGAATAAGGAGATAAAGCTCACCAGGCCATAGAGGCCCAGGAGAACGGCCGTTCCTTCCCAGTTATGAATTTCCTCATTCAAAAACCACCAGCGCATGACCAGGGCGGCCATCAGCAGCAAGGCCAGGGGTAGGATGAAAGAGGGCATGCCGTATTCATGTTTCAAAACGTCTGAAAATCGAGTATAGGTGGCAAAGACCAGCAGGGCCAGCCCCGCATTGGGATGGATAAAAACCAGCCACAGGAGCAGCAAAGCACCAACCAGGGCGACTGGCCACAAAAAGTTATCGCTGAGGAGAACGGCCGTTCCCACCAACACGCCCAAAACGGCCGCCGCAGCCATAAAAAGCAGCGGCTTTTCTATTAACTGGTTCAAACTGTGTGATTCATTCATTGTCGATATACCTCAAACTGCTGCAAGATAGCATGCGGCTGATACCCTTTTTGCTTCGCCAGCAGCCAGCCGGCGAAAGAGAGTACCGGATAGGTTTGGGGGCGGTTGCGGTAGAGAGACGGCCGTCGCCGATCCACCAACGGCATCCCCAAAAACTGCTGCAGTCGATCAAACTCGGCCTGTGTGGTTACCAGCCGCTGGTAATCCAGCACAATGTATGGCTGGGGGGTCTCTTGCAGGTAAGAAAGGATTCTCAAATTATGTTCGCACCAACTCTGTAGATATTTCCAGGCCAACAGCGGCTCGCGATACCGGTTGCGGGCATGGCGGGGCCGGTATCGCGGCCAGGGTTCGGTGGGGTCACGATAAATAACAATCAACTTATGCGTCGGCAGCTCCGAGGCCCACAACGGATAAACCAGGCAGGTGCGTGGGTCTTTGAAGCCCCAATGGGTGTATGCCTGATTGCCAGCGGCAATAATTTGCCGCATCCTGGCCCGCTGTTCTGGCGTCAGCCGCAGGTTTTCCGGTAGGCGAATGTCAATGCTGCGTTGGTGCTGCGCTCGCAAAATATCTTCATTCAGCCGCCAGGTGGATTCCCGCTCGTACTGGTTCCCCTGGTCATAGGAAACCCCATTTTCCAGGTTGCCACCCATGTTGACGCCAGAGTGGTGCAGAATTTGCGAGGCCAGGGTTGTGCCAGATTTATGCATACCCAACACGATGTAAATCACACAAGTGCTCCTCTAGTACAGGATTGATCCATGACTCTACTGAAAAAAGGTCGAAAAACCGAGTTTTTCAGGGCCAACTACTCTGGTGATTGTGGTGCTGTTTGGCTAAAAACTCGGTTTTTTCAGTGAACTCATCCATAGATGGCCAACTCTATTGCCGGCTGGCAGGTGGTTGTTCGGCTTCTTCAAGATAAAACGTCGGCTCATGACCATTGTTGCTCATCTCTAAGGGCGTGGTAGATAGACGCTCGATCAAAGAAGAGGGGGTATCATCTGGCTGTCCAACAGCAGCCGCCAC
This sequence comes from Chloroflexota bacterium, assembly GCA_046484685.1. Classification (GTDB taxonomy): domain Bacteria; phylum Chloroflexota; class Anaerolineae; order Promineifilales; family Promineifilaceae; genus SLGK01. The sequence goes on from JAWOIM010000786.1 coordinate 5,302, forward strand.
GCCTGGCGAAAGGTTGATCACGTCGCCGCCCGTGTACACTTCAATGGGCTGCGAAAGCACCTGCTGCAGTCGGGTTAGCCGGATATGCGCTTCTTCTACCTGAGGGACACGGCGCATGAGCACGGCAAAAC
>JAWOIM010000198.1:0-7791 GCA_046484685.1 Chloroflexota bacterium
ACGGGCACGGCCAGGCGCATGGTGGCCCGGCGGTGGCCGTCTTCGCCGGTAGTGACGGACTGGTTGATGATGTAACCGCCTACGTCGATGACATGCTGAGTGGCGGCGGTCACGGCCTGTTCAGGATCGGCCGTTTCGACAACCAGCGTGCCGTCTTTAATAATCAGTCGCGGCGGCGCGGGCGCGTCTGAGGGTCTATCGGCTGCGGGGGGAGCACTGCTCGCTACCTCGACAATGCGCGTGATCTCCACGATGACCTCTTCGGCCTCAACAATTTCGGTAATTGTCTCGGTGATTGTCTCCGTTTCTACTACCACACGGTCCACTTCAATCACTTGTGGCTCATCGCTGGCACAGGCCGCCAGGAAGAAGAGGCCGACGCTTAACAACAGGAGCAGCCGGAACGGCCGTTTGCCCCGCGATCGCTTGCCCATCGGGTTACAGTTCATGAGGTTTCTTCTCCTTGTACTCCTTGAGAGTGAGATAGAGGACCGAGAACGGAGGCCCTCCACCCATGCTCAGCTAGTTGCCTGCTTACTGTAGCCTAATCTCTCCCCAGTGCCAAATGTTGGGGCGATGAGTGAGTGAGGGCATAAATAAGGCACCTTTTATCCTTCAGCCTGCGGGCTTCTTCTTTGCTGCCTTCTGTTTGCCTGTTGTCAGCAGCCGCAATCCATCTTACAATCAGGGCCATGAGAAGTTCTAAGCTGGACATTATTCAACTACAACGTCGGGATCCGGCCGCCTGGACAGCGCTGCTGTGCCACCAGGAGGGATTAGAGGAGTTGGTGGTGACGGCCGTGGATACGGCCGATTATACCGACTCTGCCCTGCTTAATACCCAACATCGTACTTCCCGCTACCGGCTGGTCTTGGCCAATCATTCCGATCCCATTACCCTATTGGCCAGGCGCACCAACCAGTGTGAACTGCGCTTCTATCAGGAGATCGCCCCCCATCTGCCCCATCTGGTTCCGCGCTGCTGGTTGGCCCAGGCTGCCGGTGACGAGGAGGGCTGGATCGTCATAGATGATGTTCCTAATGATTTTCCGCCGCCCAAGTGGTCGCCGGCCCATGTGGAAGCGATGATTGGCGATCTGGCCGATCTACACGCTACCTTCTGGCAGGAGGAGGCCCTGACTGATATTGATTGGCTGCCCCATTTTCTGGGCGGCGAAGAAGAGCGCCACAGTTGGAAAGATCTAAAATCTGAATATCCCTATTATTTTGAAGAAGGTCCGGCTGCGATTCTCTCTGAACATGCTATTTATAGTGCGGGCCGGCTGGCCCCCACGCTGCTAGAGGCGGCCAACGGGCTGGCCGTGATGCGGGCCTTGGGTGGCTGGCCCGGTATTTTGAGCGAAAGTCATCTGGAGGCAGCCGCCGATTTATTAGATGATCCGCTGCCCATGCTGCAGCCGCTGCTTGATTTACCGCCGACGCTGCTGCACGGCCGTTTACATAACTATCAGTGGCATGTCACCCTGTTTGGCAGTCGTTATCTGCTTAACTGGCAGTTGGCCAAAACCGGCCCCTCTGTTTGTGATCTGGTGAGCTTTGTGGAAGAGTTTGACTTGCTCTACCAGGCAAAAGGTCAGCTTTACACCCGCGCCCAGCGTCCTGTCAGCTATGAAACCATTATCGACAGTTATATGCTGGCTATGTCGGCCCGGTTGGGGTCTGATTTCCCGGCGCGGGCCGTGCGACAGGCCATCCCTGCTGCTCGCTGCCTGCATGTGTTGACCAACTGGTTTCCCCACTTTGCCCGCTGGCTGGCCGAAATGCCCAGCCCCTATACCTGGCAAAAGGTAAACCGCCTAAGCGATGAGGAGCTAAAGGGAACGATGTTTGAAGCAATGGTTGGCTTTCGGCCCTATCTGGCCGACGTATTCCACCGCTTTTTACAGGCCTCACATAGGTTGTAGGGGGTAGTATTCAGTAATCCGTAACCGGTAATCCGTGATCCCTGTTCCGTGAGTCGTTATTCCTTCACCTTCGCACCTACAAATTGCCCACCCTATTATGATTGAATTCCTGGAGTCGTTTGCCCTTGTTTTGATCGTTATCAGCCTGCTGGTGGGGCTGGTGGGGACTTTAATCCCGCTGCTGCCGGGCACGTTGTTGATGTGGCTGGGCATCTTGTTTTACGGGCTGGTCTACAGCTTTGAGGCATTGACCTGGGGGGGCTTTGCCCTGATTAGCCTGATTGCGCTGGTGACGGGCACGGCCGATCTCTGGTTGACGCTCTTGGGCGCCAAAAAAGGGGGGGCTTCTCCTCGTTCCCAATTGTTTGGCCTGCTGGGGGCGATTATCGGCACCTTTATTTTACCGCTGCTGGGGACCATTATTGGATATGCAACTGGTATTTTGCTGGCCGAATATCGCAAGCGGCAAGATTGGAATCAGGCTTTGCGGGCCAGCCTGGGCGGGTTGGCCGGTTATGGCCTGGCTTCGCTTATCCAGTTGGGCGGTGGGCTGCTCATGCTCATCCTTTTTGCCTGGCAAATATGGGGTTAAACCCGGTTTCTGGCTTAGTAATTACGCTAATTTAGACGGAGGCTTAGATGGAAGAACCGCTGTTAACGGCCGAATTATTGCGCTCATTGGGCATGCTGTTGCTGCTGGCGATGGGAGTTTCGCTGGTCCTGGCCCTGCTGTTGTTTGTTTTTGTCATTCGCCAACTGCGTAAAATTCGCGTTCCGGTTGAAGCCGGCTTTAGCGAAACGCTGCGCTACACACCCTTTCTGGTGGTCATCTTTATCGACCTGCTCGATTTTGCCCTGGACGTGCTGGCGGCGCCGTTTGCCTGGATTGTTCTGGACCGGCTGGGATTAAAAAGTTTGCGCGGTGTTTCCGTTGTGCAGGCTGTCATCCCGCTGACCCAGGCCATCCCGGCCCTGACTATTTCCTGGATTGCCGTGAACTGGTTTGGCATTAATTTTGATTGAGGCGTGGCACGGTAGGGGCGGGCCTTGTGCCCGCCCTTCTGGGTGACCAGGAATGTGGGCAGCCACAAGGGCTGCCCCTACAGCGTGATGGGGTTAGCCAACACGGCCGTTAACAAAGCCACACAGCTTTCCACATCGGCCGCATCCACCATTTCGCTCTGGCTGTGGACGTAGCGGCAGGGGATGGAAATGCAGCCGGCGGCGCAGCCGGCGTTGGCAATTTGCATGGGGCGGGCATCAGTGGTGCCCCCGTCCAGTACCTCCAGTTGGTAACGAATGTCGGCCGCTTCGGCCTGTTGGCGCATCAGTCGCACCAGACCGGGATGGCTGATCATGCCGCTGTCTTTGACCTTAATGGCGGCCCCCTCACCCAAATTCACAGACATAGGGGGAGATTCGGGCACGTCGCCTGTCAGGGTGACGTCGAGGGCGATACCTACATCCGGGTTAATGCGCTGGGCGGCCGTTTGGGCTCCCCGGGTTCCCACTTCCTCCTGCACGCTAAAAACAAAGTAGCAGTCGTGGGGAGTGGAGGAATCGGCCAGGCGGCGCAGCGTTTCAATGGCCACAACGCAGCCAATGCGGTCATCCATGCTCTTACCGATAAGCCGGCTGCCCTGAGAGACAAACGGCCGTATAAACACGGCCGCGTCTCCTACACTAACCGGACAATCTTGTATACTGCTGGCCCCCACATCGATGTAATGTTTGTCCAGCGGATGGACCTGGGTGGCATTTTCAATGCGGTCGCTGTAAATAACGCCAATGGTGCCGTTGCTAAAACGGACCCGGCTGCCCAGCAGCGTGTGCCGGCGCACCCCGCCAATATTGGTAAAGCGCAAGAAGCCTTTTTCGGTGATGTGCGTGACCATCAGCCCAATCTCATCCATGTGGGCCGCAATCATCACCTTAAGACGTTGGTCAGAATCGGCCGAGCCTTTTTTGGTGACAATCAGATTGCCCAGCGCATCGACAGTGACCTCGTCGGCAAACGCTTCCACTTCCGGGTGAATCAATTGACGCACGTCATCTTCAAAACCGGACGGGCCATCCGCTTCTACCAATCTTTTAATTAGCTCATTCATTCACGACTCCTCATTTTGTATAACATGCTGATAATGGCCCCAAATGCGGTAAAAAAGGCGATGCTAATCTTGGTCACATCGACAATAGGTTCAACACGAACACCATGGGCCGTTATGATCACAGCAGCCACGGGCCGAGCCTGGGCCGTGCCGCCACCGCCGCCCCCACCACCGCCGCCAAAACCGGTCGCGGCGTCATCGCCCTCATTCTGATTCGGCGCAATTCCGCCGCCGGACCCAAAACCGAAACCAAATCCGGCCGTCACCTCTGAAGCGGTAATCACCGTTTGCTCATGGGCCGTCACCGGCGGGCTAAAGACGGCCTCCGGCTGCGTCACGGTAAACAATTTGGCCATCAGCTCGTTGGCTTTTTCCTGATCGGGGATTTTTTCAATAAAAATTTTGTTCACATCATTACTCATCATGTTACCTCATTTTTTTGTATATGAGCAGGAGCAAGACAACGGCATAAAACCCCCACTGCGTCAGCCGCGTGACGTCAATGATAGGTTGGTAGTGCTGAGTTTTGCTTTGCTCATTGACGATTGTGACGCCCAACGGCCGATTCCAGATAAGGGCGGCAAAGGGGAATTTTAGCCCGATCACCTGGGAGCGGGGAGTGACCGCTAGGTGGCCCTGGCGCACTGTATGACCATCATGGGTATAATAGAGAAAAGGTGAGGTTGGCTTGCTCATAATTTTGTATTATATCTGAATAGTGGATAGTGAACAGGGGATACTACATGGTGGATAATGAAAAGTGGAGAGAAAAGTTGCCTCGGCCGGCCGAACGCAATATCGCCCTGCACGTGACGCCGGCGGCGGAACGGGCTGTTCGCAGCGGCCACCCCTGGCTCTTTGACCAATCGATCCGGCAGCGCAGCCGCCACGGCCGTTCTGGGGACCTGGCCGTTGTTTTTGACCGCAAGGATCGTTTTCTGGCGGTGGGGTTGTACGACCCTGATTCACCGATACAGGTGCGCGTCTTGCAGCAAGGAAAGCCGGCCCGCATCAACGAGGCCTGGTTCAGGCAGCAGATAACGGCCGCCGCCCGGCATAGACATCCGTTACACCAACCTGACACGACCACAACCGGTTACCGGCTGCTTCACGGCGAAAATGATGGTCTGCCGGGGCTGGTGGTGGACCGCTACGCTGAGACTTATGTGATGAAGCTGTACACTACGGCCTGGATTCCCCATTTGCCGGCGGTGGTGGCGGCGTTAACAACCGTTGTTCAGCCCCAACGGCTGATTCTGCGTCTGAGCCAGACGCTCCAAGACCGTCCCCATCAGCTTCATGGTCTCCATGACGGCCTGCTGCTGCACGGCATGCCGCTAACCGGCCCCGTTCTGTTTCAGGAAAATGGGCTGACTTTTGCCGTGGATGTGGTGGCCGGGCAAAAGACCGGCTTTTTTCTGGATCAGCGGGAGAACCGGGCGCGGGTGGAGAAGCTGGCGGCGGGCAAGCGGGTGCTGAACGTTTTTGCCTATACGGGCGGCTTTTCTCTGTACGCGGCCCGGGGTGGGGCTGAGGCTGTGGCCAGCCTGGATTTGAGCCGGCCCGCTTTAGAAACGGCCGTACATAATTTTCATTTGAACCGTGACCTGCCCGGCGTGGCTGCGGCCGGCCATGAGCTGTTACAGGGGGATGCCTTTCAACTAATGGAGGATCTGGTGGCCCAAAAGCGGCGTTTTGATCTGGTGGTTGTGGACCCCCCTTCGTTTGCCCGGCAGCAGGCAGAGACAGAACGGGCCTTGGGTGCTTATGCCCGGCTGACGCGGCTGGCGCTGCGTTTGCTGCTGCCCGGCGGCATTCTGGTACAGGCTTCTTGCTCCAGCCGCGTGGAAACGGCCGACTTTTTTAATGGTATTCACCGCACAGCCCACAAAGAAAAACGGCCGCTGCGCGAAATCGAGCGCACCGGCCATCCAGTTGATCATCCCATCAGCTTTCCTGAAGGTGCATACCTCAAATGCCTGTTTGCCGTCATCGAGTGAACAGTGTGGCAGACTGGTATTATGCCTCATCCCGGAATTTGGCGTCAAGCTCTTCCAGCAGTTGAGCCGCTTCCACCAGTTTATCCAGCGGATTTTCTTCACCGACAAAATAGCGGTAATCGGCCGGCATTAAGTCCAACGTGTTGATCAGCGACTCATATTGGGCTTTGAGCGCTTTTTCGGTGACGCGGAACGCTTTGGCAATCGCTGACCGTTCTACCTCGGTAAAATTTACCTTGGTAATGGCGTAGGCCAACGCGGCGGCCCACAGCGTCGGTTTAACCTCCGGCATCGGCTGACGGCCCATGGTAATGCGGTATTCCAGCCACATCTGAATGGCCTTGCCAATTTGCTGCACGGGCATCTCTTCTTTGCGCATCGTTTCAATCAGGACTGTTTCTACCTCATCTAAAGCTGAGGAGAAAAGTCGTTCGTAGCGGTCGACGATGTCGGGATTGCTTTCCGTGCGTATAAATTCGCCCAGCGATTCCATGGTGTGATGGTAATCACTGCTGCGGGCATAGGCGCGGGCCAGATTCAAATGGTATTCGGGATTGTCGGGATCATGCTGGGTTGCTTCTTTGAACGCGGCGATGGCGTTATCAATATCCCAATTCTCAAAATAATCCAATCCGGCTTTGTTCTCTTTAACGGCCTGACGCGTGTTCTTCTCTGCTGCCATAATTTACCTTCTCGTCAATCTAATTAAGGTGCGACTTCACTACCGACTGCAGCCAGCGGTGGAGTCACGGGTTCGGTGGACGGTTGGCGACCATGCTCGTAAGCCAGCACGTGTTCAAAGGCACAGATGGCGACTTCTAACATATCATGGTCAGGTTCCTTTGTGGTCAGCCGTTGCAAAGCAAGGTTGGGTTGGATAATAAGCCGAATGAGGGCGTTATCTTGATGTTGGGCGGTAAAACGTAAAAATTCATATGCCAGGCCGGCCACAATAGGCAATAAAATGAGGCGCGATAAAATGCGCGGAATAAGTGCAAGTTGGGGCAGAAGCGAGTAAACAAGAATGGAAACGACGACAACAGTCAGCAGAAAAGCGGTACCGCAGCGGGGGTGTTCAATAGGATAGGTGGCTACTTTTGCGGGCGTCAGATCATCACCCGCTTCGTAGGCGTTGATGGTTTTGTGTTCGGCTCCGTGATAGCCATAAAGCCGGCGGATGTCGGGAACCAGGCCAATAGCCCAGACGTAGGCTACCAGGATAATGAGACGAATGACGCCTTCAATCAGGTTGGCTACCAGCATTGAAGTGACGCCCAGCCACAGTTCAATCCGTTCTGATAAAAAGGTGGGCAGAATAAAGAAAAGAAGAATGGAAAAGGTCAGGGAAAGGGCCACCGTACCCCACTGGGCCGGTCCTTCAAAAACGGCCGCCGGATTGTCGTTTTCCGGGTCACCTTCCTCCTCAATGGCGACTTCGGCCGAAAAGAGCAGGCTTTTGATGCCCAAACCGAGCGCATCCCACAGCAGGATCAGGCCGCGCATAAAGGGGATTTTGGCCAGTTTGCCGCCGTAGATACGGCCGTCTAACGGCTCCGTATGCACCACAATCTCTCCTTCCGGGTTGCGGACGGCCACGGCCAGGGCTTTGGTGCCCCGCATCATGACCCCTTCGATGACCGCCTGGCCTCCGTAATTGACCGGGGTAAGGGGAGTACGTGCTTCTTTGGGCTGCATTGGTTCATTAGACATAGACGGATTGTACTGAGTGGGGCAAAGCACGTCAAGGAAAGGGAAGTA
>JAWOIM010000219.1:0-4340 GCA_046484685.1 Chloroflexota bacterium
TTACGCATGGCCGATGCTTCCAAGGCATCAACCGCGTCGGCCAGATCATGAGGGACCAGGCTGCTGGCATTGCCGGCGATATATATTTTTTCGTGGCGGGTACGGTGATAGACTTCCCCCTTTACAAACAGCTCTTCATACAACTTTTCGCCCGGCCGGCAGCCGACAATATTAATATCAATATCCCGTCCTACTTCCAGACCAGACAGTTCGATAATATCATGGGCCAGGTCAATAATCTTAACCGGCTCACCCATATCCAATACAAAGACCTCACCCCCATGACCTAAAACGGCCGCTTGCAAAACCAGTTGTACCGCTTCGGGGATAGTCATAAAGTAGCGAGTCATTTCGGGACTGGTCACCGTCACCGGTCCCCCAGCAGCTATCTGTTTCTTAAAGGTCAGCACCACACTGCCGCGGCTGCCCAACACGTTACCAAAGCGAACGGCCACGTAGGGCAAACCGGTTTGTTGGGCGGCCTGATGAACCAGCAGTTCGGCCACACGCTTGCTGGCCCCCATGATGCTGGTGGGGTTAACCGCCTTGTCGGTAGAAATCATGACAAAGCGCTCGACGCCTACAGTCTGGGCGGCTTGCAGCATGTTGCGTGTGCCAACAACGTTGTTGGTGACAGCCTCGGCCGGATTCATCTCCATCAAGGGTACATGTTTGTGGGCGGCAGCATGGAAGACAATCTGAGGCTTAACCTGAGCCAACACATTTTGGATCCGTTCTGCCGAACGCACATCGGCAATAATGGGATGGATAACGGTATCGGCCACCTGCCAACGGCGCAGTTCGTTATAAATATCAAAGATAGAGTTTTCACCATGACCCAGTAGAATCAGTTCGCTGGGGCGGCAGCGCAAAATCTGGCGGCACAATTCGCTGCCGATGGAGCCACCACCACCGGTGACCAATACACGCTTACCCTGGATTGTATTCTGCATGGCCTGGATATCCGTCTGAACCGGTTCGCGCCGCAGCAGGTCTTCGATGTCAATATCGCGCAGTTGGTTGACACTGACGGTGCCATCCAGGATTTCATAGATGCCGGGAACGATTTTGGTGGAAACGGCCGTCTTTTCACAGCGCGCCACTATTTCCCGAATGGTTTTACCGGCGGCGGTGGGCATGGCGATGATCACCTGTTCTACCCGTAGACGGGGAACAAGAAGCGGTATCTGTTCACGACCGCCTAATACAAGGACGCCATAAATCGACATGCCGTGTTTGCGCGGATCATCATCGAGTAAGCCTACGACTTTCAACCCCAGGTGAGGATTCTGGCGCATTTCGCGCACAATCATGGCCCCGGCATCCCCGGCGCCCATGACCAAGACGGGCTTTTGCACATAACCCAGATGGGTACGGCCGTGGCGATAACGAGACAACAGACGCAGTAGCAGGCGCGGCCCGGCTGTTACCATTAACCCCAATAAGAGAAAGATAAGGGGAATAGAGCGGGGATAGAGGTTTCCCAGGGATAGCGACCAGGTTAAAACGGCCGTGACGGCCGATGTCCCTATCACACTAATGGTCGTGGCCCCGGTTAGCAGCAGCAGTTCATCAATAGAGGCATAGCGCCAGTAGCGGGCATACAGGCCAACGGCCTTAAAAACGACCACTGTAACCACCAGCGCCACCAGACTAAACAAGAAGTAGCTCTGCCAATAGGAGGTAAGATCAAAGCGGTCCAGGCGCAGCACATAGCTCAGGTAAGCGGCCAGCGGCAGCAAGAGGATATCGGATACAAACAGATGACGATTGCGTAGCTGTTTAAGTTGATTCATATTGCTCTTAGGATAAACAATTTTTATTACAACCAACGTTACAAAAGAGAGGGGGGATTCAGGAATTCAGAGCTTGACGAAAGGGGGTTGATAAAACGTATTGCGTATTTCGTATTGCGTAACCGGAGAGAATTACGGAATACCCAATACGGAATACGACTAAACCCCACGAATTCCCAAAGAGCCAGAATTAGGTGGGAGGTGGGATATTAAGGCGAGGAAAAAAGGGGTTGAATAGTCTGCACGACACGCGACAACTCTGCCTGGCTTAGACTGGAACCGGAGGGCAGGCACAGCCCTCGCTCAAACAACAACTCGGCCACCGTTCCGCCCACAGCCTCGTAACCGGCAAATACGGGCTGGAGGTGCATCGGTTTCCACACAGGACGGGCTTCAATATTTTCAGCTTCCAGGGCCAGGCGAATCGTCTCACGATCCAGCCCGGCTGCTTGGGGATCAAGCAGCAGCACCGTCAACCAGCGATTATGTCGCCCCCAGCCGGCTTCGGGCATAAAAGTCACCCCGGGTAGATGGCCTAATGCTTCCTGGTAAAAGTCAAAATTGCGCCGCCGCGCCCGGACCCGCTCTTCTAACACCTCAAGCTGGGCACGGCCGACAGCAGCCAAAATGTTGCTCAGCCGGTAATTGTAGCCGATTTCAGAATGTTGGTAATGGGGGGCCGGATCGCGGGCCTGGGTGGCCAGCTTGCGGGCGTGGGCAATCAGGGCCTCATTTTCTGAGACCAGCATGCCACCGCCGGAGGTGGTGATGATTTTATTGCCATTAAAAGAAAAGATACCGGCCTGGCCCAACGTGCCCGGATGCCGTCCTTTATAGGACCCACCCAGCGCTTCAGCCGCGTCTTCAATGAGGGGCACACCATATTGCCGGCAAATTTGCAGGATGGGGTCCAGGTCGGCACTCTGGCCATAAAGGTGGACCACAACGACCGCTTTGGGCAGCCGGCCCTGGCTGGCCCGACTTTTCAGGGTAGCGGCCAGCAGATTGGGATCCATGTTCCAGGACTCTGTTTCACTGTCAATGAAGGTTGGCCGGCCCCCGAGATAGCAGATGGGGTTGACGCTGGCAGCAAAGGTGAGGGTGGAGACCAGCACCTCATCACCGGCACCCACGCCGCTTAATTGGAGAACCAGGTGTAAAGCGGCCGTTCCGGAACTGAGAGCCAGCGCCTGGCCGGCCCCAACCGTTTGGGCAAATTCATGCTCAAAGGCGTCAACGTGGGGGCCGAGGGGAGCGATCCAGTTGGAGTCAAACGCTTCCTGGACGTACTGCTGCTCGCGGCCGGACATATGGGGAGGGGAGAGGTAGATGCGAGACATAGGATTAGGTACTGGACACTAGGGTTTTTTGTTTTACCAGAGAAGACCTGCGAGGTTTTTGAACTATTGCGTTACATTTACACCAGAGATAGAAACCTCGCAGGTCTAAAATTCGCCAGACTCCAGTTAGGCTGAACGGCCGTAGGCCAGGCCGCGGCGAGCAAAGGCGATGGCATCTTCGTATTCGCGGGCGGTCAGAGAAACAAAACCGGCTATTTGGCTGCGATCACGGCCGTAAAGCAGTTGGCCAGAGACGGCTTCAAAGCGGGTAATGGGGGAGGCGTTATTTAGCACAACCAGGTCAATCTCATCAAATTGAAGTGCGTCTTGTAAACCGGCACGCAGCTCGGTCAATTCTGCGAGATCGGGAAAGTGAGCGAACCAGACGGCAATATCAATATCGCCGCCGGAGCGTACTGTGCCGGTCTGAGCCGAGCCAAAGAGCCAGGCAGCCAATACATTAGCGCTGTTTGCTAATAGGGTGGCTACGGTTTGCCTGTCTTCACTCTGAATCATTTTCACGGACATAGGCTACTATCTCGTCACGAAAGTGGTCGAAATCAACCAGGTGACGGTTGATCATAACGTTTTCCAGGCTTTGTAGTTTCTGTAAGATAACGCCGTTAATCATTTTTGTTTGATAATTATTCCTCCCGCAAATTTGAGCCTATCAGAATCTCTATCCGCCACTAGCGGTAGATTTATCAGGAGGGGAAAGGAATTGAGCAGTTATAACGACTTCTTGAGCTACGTCACTAAGGGGTTCGGAATAATAGTAAGCAACCAAAACAGTGGTATCCAGGTAGATCAATAGCGCTGATCCTCCCGTTCACGCATAAGTGAAACACGCAGTGAATCACCCTGAGCCACTAACGAATCTCGAAACGCCTGTAAATCAGGCAGCTTGTAACCTTGCTCCGCGTGTAAATCAACTACCTGTGCCTGCAATAAATCACGCCGCAAACGTTTCAACTCTCGTTCTAGCAGATTAACTCGTTTTAGTAAATTGTTTTGATCAACTTGTTTAAGCATGGCCATTCTCTTTTGGACATTCACGACCTTGATGATCATTCATCACTCCTATGAGTCAAACGTCATCTTATCATTTGGCCAGTAAATGTCAAGAGATATACACCAGTCGCCGTTGACACTACACGTAATAACCAACGGCCGTTTCGCCCGCCGCCACATCCTTTACCACCAC
>JAWOIM010000252.1:0-10470 GCA_046484685.1 Chloroflexota bacterium
CGCTCAATGCGGCAGGCTGTACAGGTAGCTCATGCCGACGTGCGCGAAAACATTCTCAGCTTGCGCACAACCCTGGCCAACGAAAAGGGGTTGGTGTCGGCCATCCACGAATATTTGAACGAGTTCACCATTCAGACCCAAATTAAAACAACGTTTATTAATCACACAGAAGGGGCATTAGGGCTTTCCTCTATGGCCGAGGTGCAGTTGGTTTGTATTTTACAAGAGGCGTTGGCCAATGTGCGCAAACATGCGCAGGCCGCTCTGGTAGAAGTTCGTATTGGCCAACATGTTGGTCAGAAAAGTGGCTCGGAGCAGGGTGAATATATTCTGATGGAAGTGGCCGACAACGGTATTGGTTTTAGCCACAATGGCACTCAGCGCAGCTTTGGTTTGCAAACGATGCACGAACGGGCGCTGAGTGTCAACGGTGAATTGGACATTCGCTCAACTGCCGGAGAAGGGACGTCGGTTATTTGCCGGCTGCCCTGCCTGCAAGAAGAGAATCTGCATAAGCAAACGCATTATGGAAGTTCGTGAATGGGCCTTGCCGGTCTACACTATTTTAATGCAGTTAGCCGCGGGATCGCTGCTGAGTTTGTGGCTGATCCGCTGGGCTGCCGGCCGGCGGCATGGCTATGCACCGGTAGACCAGGTGATGCGCATCCCGCTGCTGGCTATTTTAGTAACCATTGTGGTTGCTATTCTTGGCTCTCATTTCCATTTGAGCCGCCCACACCTCTCTCTATTAGCCGTGTTAAACTTGCGCACATCCTGGCTGAGCCGTGAGATTCTTTTTACGATTGTCTTCTTTTTGGCGGTCAGCGGCCTGGTCTATTTGCACTGGTTTAGCAGCGGCTATCCCCGCTTGAAGATGGCACTGGGCTGGGTGGGTATCGTGTCGGGGGTGGTCAGCGTTTATTGTATGGCCATGATTTATTTGCTGCCGACGCAGACGATGTGGAATTCACCCCTGACGGTTATCTCTTTTTTGATGACGGCCGTTTTGCTGGGCGTAACGGCCGTTGCTGTCCTGATCGTCATGGATTTAAAGGTGTCCGAAATTGCCGACACAGCGGGTATGGTGCTGCGGGCACAGATCATCCGGCGCTCCTTTATCTGGCTGGCGCTGGTGGGAGGAATAACGGCCGTAAGCATCCTGCTGCTGAACCTGAGCCTCATCGCCATGATGCGCCAGGGTGATCTGTCCGCTCTGACCAGTATAGAACTCCTGCTCGGTCTCTACCGCCCCTTGTTCATACTCCGCTATTTCACGCTCTTTGCCGGCGTCGGCTGGTTTGCTCTGACCGCCTTCCTTTTATACCGCCGGCCTTTACGAGAGATGGTGATTACAACCCCTGTCTATCTTTCTTGCCTGCTCGTTTTAATCGGTGAGATTCTGGGCCGTTTTCTCTTTTATGCGACCCATGTGCGCCTGGGACTCTAATACTATGTAACCGTTCAATCCCTCCGGAGACCTGACAGGTTTTTGAACCTAAATGCTGGTTCGTACATCTGGTAACAAACCTGTCAGGTCTGAACGCTTGCTATTTCTGAGGAACAAACCATGACCATCAAAGTTGTAATAGCCGATGACCACAAACTGTTTCGCCAGGGCTTAATCGGCCTGATGCGTGCCCATGATGACCTGGTAGAAGTGGTTGGTGAAGCTGCCTCCGGCCAGGAAGCCGTCCGGTTAGCCCACCAACTCCGGCCCGACGTGATCCTCATGGACATCCAGATGCCCCATGGTGACGGCCTGACCGCCACCCGCCTTATTCGAGAGACGCTGCCCGATGTAGCCGTAGTCATGTTAACTGCATCGGAGCTGGATGAACATCTCTATGAGGCGGTCCGCCTGGGTGCGGCCGGCTATCTGCTTAAAGATTTAGACGCCACCGAGTTGTTTGAACTGCTGGCCGGTGTGGCCCATAACGAAGTAGCCATGACCCGGGCTATGGCCAGCCGCCTGCTCAAGGGCATGGCCCACAGCCAGGATGATGAACCGACCGGCCCAGGCGACCTCACCGAGCGAGAAATTGAAGTATTACAATTAGTGGCCCAAGGGGCTACCAATCCCCAAATAGCCGACGCCCTCTTTATTACTGTTAATACCGTTAAATCCCACATCCGCCATATTTTAGAGAAACTCCAGCTAGAAAATCGTACCCAGGTAGCGGCTTATGCCGTGCAGAGCGGGCTGGTGGAGCCAACCACTGCGACCGAATAGCATCTCCCTTCTGTCTTGATGGGCTTTATAGCGGGCAATATCACCCATGTGGGTGATACGTGGACTGCTCTATGGGAGGATGTGATTAAACCGAATTGCCTTTATTCTATAGTCATTGCTGTCGAGCAGGATTCTTTACTATGACAGGAGATAAGCAAATGGCAAAAACTGGTTTAATGACGATTCCCCAGGGCCAGGCCCCTGTGCGGAATGCGTTTTGTATTTTAGAAAGATTGTTATGGAGGAAAACGAAATGAGTAATGAAGACTTCCTCACCAAAGCCCTGACTGATACGGCCGTTAACCGGCGTACATTTCTCAAGTGGAGTGGCGCGTTGGGCGGAACGGCCGTGTTGGCTGGGGGTTTGAATTATGGATTCAAGCAGGTTAGTGCCAGAGAGTCGGCGCAAGAGTTAGCTCGAACAAACAGCGATAGCCAGTGGCTCTCGGCTGCTTGCTGGCACAACTGCGGTGGCCGTTGTCCAAACTACGTGTTGGTGCAAGATGGTGTTGTAATCAGACAAAAAACTGATGACAGAGAAGGCGACACACCAGACTTTCCGCAGCAGCGTGGTTGCGCGCGCGGCCGTTCACAACGTCATCAGGTTTTTGGTGCTGACCGCCTCAAATACCCCATGAAGCGCAAAAATTGGGAACCGGGTGGTGGCAAGAAAGAACTTCGTGGCCGGGATGAATGGGTGCGTATCTCTTGGGATGAAGCGCTCGACATCGTGACCAGCGAGATCAAACGCATCAAAGAGACATATGGCAACCGTTCCCTCTTCTCGCCGGGTGGCTCGGAAATTGCTCGGGCCCTAACGTTATACGGTGGGTATGTGCCGAGCTATGGTACTACTTCTGGCGGTACGCTCCACTCTACCAAGACGACTGTGCTGGGGTACGGTGCTTACACCAATGTAATGATCAACGATCGGATGGAACACAGAAAATGTGATCTTTTCGTTCATTGGGGTGCTAATGGCGTTTCCTGCAGTGGTGGTAATCCCGCCTACAATTACATGCAGAACAAGAAAGCTGGCGCTAAGGTAATCATCATCGACCCCTTCTATAATGAAACCGTACACCTTCTGGCGGACGAGTGGATTCCCTGCCGGCCCACAACCGACCATGCTATGGTTCTTGGTATGGCCTATACGTTGATTACAGAAGATGACCCGGCCAATAATCCACTTATTGATTGGGATTTTCTCAACCGTTGTACGATTGGTTTTGATGAGGATCATATGCCGGAAGGGGCAGATCCGAAAGAAAACTTCAAGGATTATGTGCTGGGCACCTATGATGGCGTTCCCAAAACGCCCCAATGGGCTTCCGAGATTTGTGGTGTTGAGCCCCAGCGCATTCGCACACTCGCATTAGAGATAGCCCGCACAAAAAATGTAGGGCTTTGCATGTCTAGTGCAACCTGCCGCATCATGAATTCTGACTCATGGCCCCAGATGTTCTTTACGTTTGGTGCGATGACCGGCCATATTGGCAAGTCCGGCAGCTTTACGGGCGACAGCTACTATCACGGTAACTGGAGTGGGATACGCAACATCCCCTTCCTCGTTCAGTCCGGCAGCGCTGGTGTGCCGGGCGTCGGCATGAATCCCATCATTGAAGAAAACGTCGATGTTTGGACAGCCTTACCCAAGATTCCGGGAACTCGCTTGAATGATACCCAGATGTGGGATGGTATCCTTACCGGCAAGTATATTGCTGCCAAAGACGATGTCCGCGACATCAATATCCAACTCATCTATCATGGAGGAGGGGCAAATCTCCAAACCCGCGATGGACAGAAAAAAGGTATTGAAGCCCATCGCAAAGTCGAATTCGTCGTCAGTCACGCCCATTTCTTGACAACCAATGCCAGGTACTCAGATGTTGTCCTGCCTGTCACAACTATGTGGGAACGTTATGGCGCTGTTATAGGTGCCAATCGTGAAATTGGCTTCATATGGTCTAGCCAGATCAGTGAGCCTCTTTACGAGGCCAAAGATGATATTTGGATTGCGGCGGAAATCGGCAAACGATTGGGGTTAGACCCGGCGGAAATTGACCCTGTACCACTAAAACAGCAAGTCTTCAACCAAATTGCCGGGGCCAAGGTTATGAAGGACGAGGTGCCCAATTCGAAGTCAGAGTATGAACCATTGGTAACAATCACCGCCCAAGATATTGCCGAATTAGGTGTTGAAGGCGAACCACAGCAAGGACGGATTACTTGGAAAGAGCTGAAGGAAAAAGGGTTTTATCAAGTGCCCCGTAGACCGGGAGACAATTACGAGTATATTGCCCTTAAGGAGTTCCGTGAAGATCCGGAAGCAAATCCTTTACCTAATGAAAGTGGTAAGATCGAAATCCACAGCCAACGGTTAGCAGATATTATCGAGTCAAGGGGATGGTCAACTATTCAACCGATACCGACCTACAACCCATCACACGAAGGATATGAAACTACTTTTGCCAATTGGCAGAGCAAAGAAAAAGGGGATTATCCTTTACAATGCTTCAATATTCACTATCTGCGTCGTTCCCATACCGTTTTTGACAATATTCCGCAACTACGGCGTGCCTTTCCCCACGAATTCTTCATGAATCAGCTTGATGCCGAAGAACGGGGAATCAAACATGGCGACATCGTTTTGATTACCAGTCGGCACGGAAAAAGTATTCGGCCCGTTTGTGTAACCCCACGCATGATGCCTGGTGTTGTTACCCTACCACATGGTGCCTGGGCTGAAATTGATGAAGAGACCGGTATTGACAAAGCCGGATCTGACAACTACCTATGTGGAGCCATTTCAACAGGTCAGGGCGTCTCAGGCTGGAACAGTTTGAACGTCCAGGTTGAAAAGTATGAAGGCTCTATTGATCTGAAACCCGACTATATGTGGTCTCAGAGAATTCCCCTAAAGGAGGCATAAGAAATGAGTAAACAACTGGCCTTCTATATTGATACAAGCGCCTGTGCTAAATGTAAGGCTTGCCAGATTGCCTGCCAGGATGTTAACAACCTGCCGGCACATATGCGCTGGAGGCGGGTTTTGCCATATGAAGGTGGAACCTGGATTCCTCATCCAAACGACAAGAATTTGATGCAACCCAGCGGTTTGTTTTCCTATGCCGTTTCGGTGTCGTGTATGCACTGCGAAGACCCGATTTGTGTTGAGGTCTGTCCGACCGGTGCCAGCATTAAGAACGAAGATGGTATCGTCTATGTCGATCCCGACAAATGCATTGGCTGCCGTTACTGTGAATGGGCCTGTCCATACGGTGCCCGTCACTTTGATGATACGACAGGCGTAATGACAAAATGTGATTTTTGCCGCGGCCTGTTGGCTCAAGGTAAAAATCCGGCCTGTGTTGATGCCTGTGTTATGCGTGCGCTGAAATTTGGCGATCTGGAAGAATTACGGGCACAGTATGGCGATCTGGCTGCCATCGAACCTTTGCCGGCAGCCGAGCTTACTAAACCGTCTGTGGTAATTACACCGCATAAACACGCTCAACCCAGTGGCAGGGGAATAGGCAAAGTTAATCAGTTGCCGGAGGAGGTGTAACAATGGAAGCTCATGATTGGTCACTGGTAATTTTTACCATCCTGGCGCAAATGGCCGTTGGAGCCTTTGTGATTCTGGGAATTGTACACTTCGTGGCAACACGCCGTGCCGGCATAGCTGAAGCCGATCGGTTGAGTGACCGCGCCTTGTTGGCTATTGGCCCGATTCTTATTCTCGGTTTGCTGGCCTCGCTTTTCCACTTGGGTTCACCTTGGACGGCTTATCGCGCTGTGTTTAACCTGGAGTCGAGCTGGCTGAGCCGGGAAATCCTTTTCGGGACACTCTTTGCTCTGTCCGGCGGCATCTTCGCCATTATGCAGTGGCGCAAGATAAGCAGCTTCACCGTGCGCAACATCGTGGCCTGGATTGCCGTGCTGCTAGGCCTGGCACTCGTCTTCAGCATGGCCCAGGTCTATATGCTGCGGACGGTACCCGTTTGGAATAGCTGGATAACGCCACTGTCCTTCTTTGCGACTACCTTCTTGCTGGGTGGATTGGCTGTTGGGTCTGCTTTCGTGGCCAACTATGCTTACCTGCGCAACAAGAGTGAGGTCAACCTGGAAGTACAGTCACAGTTGCTGCGCGAGAGCCTGCGCTGGATTGCCGTGCTTTCCATCGTGATGTTGGGTGTGATCCTGGTCGTTATGCCGCTGTATGTTGCCAGTTTAGCGGCGGGCGGTGGCCCGGCTCAGATCAGCGCCACTATGCTAATCGAAGAATATGGCCTCCTCTTTGGTTTAAGGCTGGCATTAGCCTTTGTGGGTGCCGGTTTGTTCGCTGTATTCCTGTACCGCAACGCGGTTACGCCTGGCCGAGAGCAGTTGCTGGGCACTCTGGTTTATGCCGCCTTTGCCCTGGTCCTGGTAGCCGAGGTGGTGGGCCGTTATCTCTTCTATGCTACCTTTGTACGGTTTGGCATCTAAACAGTAACGGCCGTTCTATTCGTACCTGACAAACTGGGGAGGCGTCTATCCGGCACTCCCCAGTTTGTTTTTTATTACCTTTGTCATCTATTTCCAGTAGTTCTGACAGTGTTTCTGTACCGGTTGCAAGAGTACAATCGAAAAAACAGTTGGTGGTAAGCAGCAGGTGACACACATGATTATTGATATTAACGAACAAACTGTAAACGAAATTAAGAATCCAGCTTTTGCATCCTATGCCCATATATACGTCCGAATCTATGAGCAGTTCATGGACCAGTTTAAGGGCACGGGCGTGGAAATTGATCCTGCCTGCTATGAGCAACAACTGACCGAAAAAATGGCCCGCCTGCGCCAAAAAGGGGCCATCTTTCGCAACCAGGATAAAAGCATCTACGTCAACCAGATTTCGCCCGCCTGCGTGGCCTGCCAGACCGGCGTGGGCAGCGCCACCTTCTTTGTTTCCCTGAAGTGCCACCGGGACTGTTATTACTGCTTTAACCCCAACCAGGAAAATTACGATTACTTTAATCAGCACAAGCGGAACGTTATCGGTGAATTGGCTCGTGCCCAGGCGGCCGGCCAGAAGATAAAGCATCTGGCACTGACCGGAGGCGAACCGCTGCTGCACAAGCAAGAGGCGGTAGAGTTCTACCAATTCGCCAGCGATAAATTCCCCGACGCTTTTACCCGCCTTTATACTTGCGGCGATTATGCTGATGAGACTATCCTGGCCGAACTGCAAGCGGCCGGCCTGGATGAGATTCGCTTTAGTATTCGGATGCACGACCTGGCTAAAGGACATCGCTTCGTCTTTGAGCGCATTGCCCTGGCCAAACAGTATATCCCTCATGTGCTGGTGGAAATGCCCATCTTGCCGGGCACGCTGGAAATTATGAAAGATGTGCTGCTGGAGCTGGATCAGTTAGGCGTAGACAGCATTAACCTGCTGGAGTTTTGTTTTCCGCTGGTCAATGCTCCGGCATTCAGGGAACGGGCGTTTAAGCTCAAGGCACAACCGTACAAAATACTATACAACTACTGGTATGCCGGTGGCCTGCCTATTGCCCACAGCGAACTGGAATGTCTCGATTTGCTGGAATTCGCTCTGGATCAGGAACTGACGATGGGGGTCCATTACTGCTCTTTAGAAAACAAGCATACCGGCCAGATTTACCAACAAAACTTTGGTCAAACGATTCCACCCACCCATTACTTTTCAGAAAAGGATTACTTTTTGAAATCGGCCAAGGTCTACGGGGCTGACATACCTAAAGTTCTCAAACTGTTTCGCCGGCAGCGGATTACCGGGTACGTTCACAACGATGAATATGATTACCTGGAGTTTCATGTGGATCAAATCGGCAAGCTGGGCCGGCTGAATGTGGAAGTGGGTGTGTCCTCCAGCGTTATGGAGATGCGCGACGATGGTCAATACCTGCGTGAACTAAAGGTTGATCTCACCAGACCCAGTACCTTTGATAGAAATCGGGACATTTGAAACAAATGACACCCCGCTCGACTAACGATATAGGAGAAGATGAACACGATGAAAAGCAACGGACATGCGACCGGCTCACAGTGGCATACAATTTTGACAGGAGAACTGCTCCTGTTAGGAATGCTGGGCAAGCTGCTTTACACCTATCCTGACCAGGATTTATGGACGACGATCAGCGATGACGATTTGTTTGCCGAGGTTCCTTTTGCCGAAGAGCAAACGGCCGTTCGGCAAGGGTTGGCCCATCTACAAACATGGAGCCGGGCACAAAAAGAGCGTACACCCAACGAGAGCCTGAGCGAGCTGCAAGCCGATTATACGCGCCTCTTTGTGGGACCGGGCAAGGTGCTGGCTCCCCTGTGGGAGTCGGTGTATTACGGCGAGGAGCGGTTGACCTTTCAAGAGGAAACGCTCGACGTGCGCCGTTGGTACCAGCGCTTTGGCCTGGAACTGGTCAACCTCTACCATGAGCCGGATGATCATATTGGTCTGGAATTGGCTTTCCTGGCCCACCTGGCCGGTAAAGCATTGGCCGCTCTGGAAGCGGGCGACCAGGCCGGCTTCCACTCTTTTTTGCAGGCGCAAAAACAATTCTTAACCGGCCATCCGTTACGCTGGGTTTTTGACTGGTGTGCGCTGGTCGAAGAACAGTGCCGGACCGACTTTTACCGGGGTATTGCCCTGCTCACCAGAGGCGCTCTGTTAGAACTGCGCGACCAGGTTTTAGTTGATCTGCCCATCGATACGATTGGAGTGACTGCATGAATTTGCTGGCGCTCATCGAGGGGCTGGCCGCCGGTGATAGCGTGCCCACCGGCGTTACGCTGGAGGCGGCCCGCTGTCTGCACAGTTGGGACAAAGCCGCCGCCTGTACGGCTTGCTTTGATATTTGCCCGGTGGCGGCCATTCGCCCGGACAAACCGCCGCTATTGGACTCGGAGCGCTGTATCCGCTGTCGGGCCTGTTTGCCCGGTTGTCCGGTGGCGGCCTATCAGGCGGCCGATGAACTGGCCCCTTTGTTTAAGCAAGCCGCTCGCCTGCCGGGCGGCCGTCTGGAACTGATTTGCGGGCCGCATCCTTATGCAGAGTTGGGGCCGGCAGGTATGACTACGGCCGTATTAACTCGTGGTTGTCTGGCCGGTCTGGGCAGCGGCGCGTACCTGGCGCTGGCAGCCCTGGGACCGAGCCAGTTGCACTTGCGCACAGACGCCTGTGCGGACTGTCCCCTGGGCAGCTTGCAGAGCGAAATTGAAGCGCAGGTGGCCAAAGCCCAACAACTACTAGACCATTGGCCTGATACGGCCGTTATCCACTGTACCGGGGAGCTGAACAAAGCGCAGTTAATCAGCCGACCGGCCCGACCGGCCAACCGGCCGGCCCTCTCCCGCCGTGAGCTGTTCGGCCTGGAAGCGCAGCAAACCCGCAGCCTGCCCCACTGGTTAAACGAGGCAGACGAAACCCCTGATCGCAAACGCCCTGCCCCCAATCATCACCTCATTACCGCGGCTCTGGCCTATTTGGGCCAACCGGATACAGAGAAGCCGCTGCCTATACTCGACGGCCTGGGTCTGGCAACCATCACTGTTGCTGCCGACAAATGTACTGCCTGTGGCGTTTGTGCTCGCGCCTGCCCCACGGGTGCGCTCCATTTTGACGAGGAGACCGAGGCGGACGGCTTTCGCCTCTCTTTGTCTGTGCCCGACTGTGTCGGCTGTGGTCTGTGTGACCACGTTTGTCTGCCGGAAGCCATTGTGGTGGAGCCGCACCTAGCCTGGGACCAGCTTTTTGCCGGTGAGAAAACCAGGACGCTAGTGGCCGGTCCGCTGGCGGCCTGTGAACGGTGCAGCACCAAATTCTGGTCCAAAGCGGGCGAACGATATTGCCCTATTTGTGAGCTGCGGCGTCAGAATCCCTTTGCTTCGATTGTGCCGCCCAGCCTCAAGCGGCAGATGTCGGGACGGAAACAGACCCTTTAACAATTAGCCTCCGAGCCGGTCAGCCTACCGGCTGTTTAGGGGCATGTGTAGCACGCCCCTAAACAGCCCAGGGCTGACCGGCCACTCTCTGGCAGCGGCCGTTTCTGTTAAAGCGACCACGCCCAGAGAACAGGCTGCCGGTGGAAACACCGCTGCCTCCCGATGCCCGGTCGCCAACCGGGCGGAATTGGAAAGGAGACACCTTTGCCTGACTCACGCTTTGCCCCCTATTTGCCTATCCCCTTTCAGCATACGCCCCGGCTGATCCTGCT
>JAWOIM010000530.1:0-9553 GCA_046484685.1 Chloroflexota bacterium
GATAGAGGCCACGATAGGGGCCACGATAGGGGCCACGATAGGGGCCACGATAGGGGCCACGACCAGGCTGGCTGACATACCTGTACTCCATCCTACACAATGAGTGGTATCGCGTCCGGCCTTGTTCTTGGTTTTCTGTTAGCCACCAGTTATGGTGCCGGCTTTCATTTTCTATTGGGCGGACCGGCACGGCGAATCATTCTCTATGTGTTGGCGGCCTGGATCGGCTTTGTCATTGGCCACATTATTGGCGATATATTACAAATCAATCTGTTTAAATTGGGCGCCCTGCAACTGTTCAGCGCCAGTTTAGGGGCCTGGATTGCCCTGGTTGCCAGTTGGTGGCTGGCCCATGATGAAGGATGAGAGATCAAACGATTGGTGATATACTAGTCATTGTTCACAAACAACTTGGCGGTTTCCACAACTGCACCATCAATTGGACCATATCAGGTAAATAATTATGAGCAGCAACCTACCAAACCACAACTATTACACACCGGAGCCGGCACGGCAAAGCCGTTTCCATATACCTACCTGGCAAATTGTGCTGGGCATCCTCTTGGCAGTGGTGCTTATGGGCCTGTTTATCGCCGGCACCATCTGGCTGGCCAGCAGCTACGCCCCCACAATTGAGACCCTACGTGATATATTGATTATCGTGCTGGCCATCGAATTTTGCCTGTTTGGCATTGTTTTGATGATGCTGCTGGTCATGGTCATTCGCCTGGTGACGATGCTGGAATTTGAAATCAAGCCGATTTTAGAAAAGACGAATGAAACAGTAGGCACGATTCGCGGCACGACAACTTTTGTCAGTCAAAATGTGGTCAGGCCCATGACCAAAGCCAGCGCTTTTGTCAGCGGGGCCAGGGCCGGTTGGCGTGCTCTTTTCGGTGATCCCAAACGTAACTTGCCGGATTAAGGCAGTAGCGTATCTTAAATCTGTAACGCAAACTTTCCAGTTTGCGCGGGCGAACTGGAAAGTTCGCCCTACATTTTCGAAGGAGAACAACTATGAGCGACAACAATGATCTAGGTGCATTCTTAGCGGGATTTGTTATTGGCGGCTTGGTGGGCGCGGCTACTGCCCTTATTTTGGCCCCCCAATCAGGTGAAGAAACCCGTTCCCAAATCGTGAACCAAAGCCTGGCGCTGCGTGATGCAGGTGAAGCCAGCGTACGCCATTACCGAACTGTGGCCGAAACATACACCCATGACTTTTTGGATCGGGCCGAAGAGATGAGCGAACAGGTCCAGGAGCAGGCGCGGATTGTGCTGGACAGTGGCAAGCAGCACGCCACCCAGGTAAAAGAACAGGTAGACAGCTACGTACAAAAAGGGACAGAAATTCTTGCCGATGACAACTCGCCGGCCGATTCTGATACGTCAGCGGCAGCCTGAGACGAACGTATTTCGGGCTGAATTCCCGCTGTATGACCAAAATTTCTCGAATAACGCTAACTGAACTGCTAAAAGCGATCTCCAATGGCGAAAATGGAGAAACGGCCGTCCTCCTCCAGCGTGCCTATCAGTTTGCCCTGGAAGCCCACCAGGGCCAAAGCCGCCCCTCCGGTGAAAAATATATCGAGCATGACCTGGCCGTGGCCTATACCATGGCCGAATTAGGTGTGGACCTCACTACCGTAACGGCCGGCCTGCTGCACGACATTCTGGCCCCCCATACCAACAAAGAACTCCCGGAAATAAAAAAGCTGTTTGGCCAGGAGATAGCCACCCTGGTTGAAGGGTTGAACACTCTCTACCGGTATGCTGAGCAAAAACCCTTGGCTGGTGAAGAAGAGGAAAAGGAAAAAAAGCAGGCGGGTACAAAAAAAAGAATAAAGACACGGCCGAAGGTTTCCACCGTGGAGCAAAGGCGAGAGGATATCCTGACGATTGTTGAAGGGGATATTCGTGTTATCCTGATTCGAATGGCCGACTGTCTGCAAGATTTGCGTAAAGCGGTTCATTTGCCCCCGGAACAACAGGTAGAGATTGCCAATGAAGCCATACTGCTTTATGCACCCCTGGCCAACCGCCTGGGTGTCTGGCAGCTCAAGTGGGAATTGGAAGACCTGGCCTTTCGCTATTTGGAACCAGGTGCCTACAAAGAAATTGCGGGCAAGCTGGCGGTGCGGCGGGCCGAGCGCGCCCGCACGGTAGAAACGGCCGCGGCCAGGCTGCAAAACCGTCTTAACAAGATGGGGTTTGACGCGACTGTGACCGGCCGACCCAAACACCTCTATTCTATTTACCGCAAGATGCAGCGCAAAAATCTTGATCTTGAAGAAATATATGACATCCAGGCCCTGCGCGTTATCCTGGAGCCAACCGGCAATCAGGAGTTTGAAACGCTAAGCGTCCAGGAAAGAGATGAGCTAGAACATACCTTATGCTACCAGGTTTTGGGCGTTGTTCATGGTTTGTGGCAGCCCATTCCGCGCGAATTTGATGATTATATCGCCTCCCCTAAAGCCAATGGGTACAAGTCACTGCATACGGCCGTTATCGACCCCGAAACCGGCCAAAAGTTAGAGGTGCAAATTCGCTCCTTACAGATGCACGTCGAAGCAGAAAGAGGCGTCGCTGCCCATTGGGCCTATAAAGAGGACAACACGCTGGTCACTAATACCGCTCAGAAACGGATGCAAAATCTGCGCGAGCTGCTCAAAGTGCTGCGTGACCCCAACACCCCCTTAACCGATGAGGCCATCCTCGAAAATGAAATCATAGGCGAGCGCATTCACGTCTATACGCCCCAGGGGGATGTGATCGACTTGCCCACCGGCTCTACCCCCATTGACTTTGCCTACCAGGTCCATACCGAAGTTGGCCATCGCTGTCGCGGGGCACGGGTCGATGGCAAAATGGTTAGTCTGGACTACGAGCTGCGCTCTGGTCAAAAGGTGGAGATTCTGAAGGCTAACCGGGGTGGCCCCAGCCGTGATTGGATGAATCCCAGTCTGGGCTATACTGGCAGTGCCCGCACGCGCAGTAAGATTCGCCAATGGTTTCGCCAACAGGAACGAGAGAAAAATATTGAGCAGGGACAAGACCTGGTAGAGCGGGAACTGCGCCGCCTGGGATTGAGCGACACCTATACCGTGGAAGAAATTGCCCAGGCGCTAAAGTATGAAGATGTGGAACAATTTCTGGCCAAAGTGGGGTTTGGCGACATCCACAGCAAACAAATTAGCGGGGCCATAGCCCTGTTAAAGCAGTCACTCAAACCGGATGATGAACTACGGCTGCTGCTGCAGCCCCCCAAAAAAGAGGGGATGGGCCTCAAAGTGCAGGGGTTGAGTGACCTGCACACCAAAATGGCCGGCTGCTGTAACCCGCTGGCACCCGAAGCGATTGTGGGCTACATTACGCGCGGGCGTGGCGTCACCATCCACCGGCGCAACTGTAAACAAATCGCCGATCTGGAACCTGAACGATTAATTGACGTGGAATGGGGGGAAACGGACACCTACCCTATTCCCATTGTGGTCAAAGCGTATCGTCGCCCCAACCTGGTGGACGATATGATGGCCATTCTACGCGGGCAGAAGATCAATGTCTCCCGTACGAAAATGGCTACCTCACGCAGCATTGTGACCGTCTATCTGGTGGTGGAAGTCAGCAACCTGGATCAACTCAACTGGCTGCTGGACAAATTCGAGAAGTTGACCAACGTCATTGAAGCTTACCGGCAGCGCTGGACTTGATGTGCCAATACTTTGCCACCACCTTATCATAGGGCCCTTTGTTGGCAATAAGTAAGCGCATTGCCTCCAAGTCACTATCTGCTTTTACGATCCAGCCGCGAACCAGGTCGCTTATCTCTTTCATACAGAACAACCCCGTCTTTCAAAGCGGTGGTAATAAAAGCATTAGGCACTGCACGCCATTCGGCTACTTCTCAAGCGACCTTTGTACCCATTTCATCGAGGGAGATGGTCTGTTCGCCAGCGGGCGTAGAGAGAGTCAGACGGTTGGTATCTAGCTCGAAACGGAAGGGCTGGCTGGATTCATGACCGGCTTCGTTAGTAGAAACCAGGTGGCCCCAAACGGCCGTTTCATCCCGTCCCCGCAGCCGCAACACCACCCCCTGCCAGCGACAATAATAAACCAGTGCTTTCATTCTTCTACCCTCTTCCTTTTTCCCTCTTCCTTTTATCGATATTGCTCAAAAATCCGCCGGTAAGCGGGCGACGTCTCCATTAGCGACTCATGGTTGCCAACCGCTTCTAACTGCCCCTTACGCAGCACCAGCACCAGGTCGGCCCAGCGAATCTGCGAGAGGCGGTGGGTAATCAATATCGTCGTCCTGTCGGCAGCAATACGCTCAATGGCCTGCTGAATCTGGTCCTCGGTAGCGCTGTCCACGGCGCTGGTTGAGTCGTCCAAAATCAAAATTTGGGGCCGGGTCATAAAAGCCCGGGCCAACGCCAGCCGCTGCCGCTGCCCGCCCGACAGGGTGACGCCCCGATCGCCCAACTTCGTTTCATACCCCTCCTTAAAACCCAGAATAAAGTCGTGGGCCTGGGCCGCCTGGGCCGCCTCGATGACCATCTCTCGCGTGGCGCCGGGACAGCCAAAGGCGATATTATCGGCAATGGAGCGAGAAAAGAGAAAGATGTCTTGCTCAATAATGGAAATCTGGCGGCGCAATGCGGCCAGGTTCCAGTCGCGTACGTCACGGCCATCAACAGAAAGGCTGCCTTGCCACACATCATACGTACGGTTGATCAGTTTGGCCAGACTGCTCTTGCCCGTACCGGTCTGGC
Organism: Chloroflexota bacterium; assembly: GCA_046484685.1. Classification (GTDB taxonomy): domain Bacteria; phylum Chloroflexota; class Anaerolineae; order Promineifilales; family Promineifilaceae; genus SLGK01. Next base: position 4,776 of record JAWOIM010000530.1, read on the forward strand.
CCACAATGGCCACGGTCTGTCCGGGTTTAACGGTGAAAGAGATGCCCTGGAGAACGGCCGTTTCTGCCACATAACCAAATGTCACCCCATCAAAACAAATTTCCCCCTGAATCTCCCCCGTAAACCCATTCTCATTCTGATCCAGGTCCGTCTCCGTATTAATCAACTCCAAAACGCGGCCGGCCCCGGCGAAACCTAACGACACCCGCGAATAGGCCAGCAGAGAAATAAAGGTAGGGAAGCCAAACAAAGCCAGCAGCCCCATATAGGCAATGACATCCCCTACCGACACGCGCCCCAACTGAAAAAGATAGAGGGCATGGGTAAAGCCAGCAGCCTGGGTAAGACCCAGCAGCAGCAGCGGCAAAAAGCGCGCCTCAATTTTACCCTGCTCTACCGCACTGTCCCGGTACTCCCGCGCATTGGTGCCAAACCGAGCAATTTCCTGATCCTCCTGGGCGGCACCCTTTACCATCTCAATGCCATCAATCGCCTCGGCCAGGCGGCTGTTCAAATCGCCAAACGAGCGGCGCACCCAATCCGTTACCGGCTGTAATTCTTTCACATAAAAATAGAGAGCCAGCACATAGGTCACCACAAAAAAAACGGGGGCAAACAACAGATACCAATCATAGCGGGGCGCAAACAAAACAGGCATAATCATAAAATTAGCCGATCCCACCACCAGGTTGATGCCCGGATTCATCATCAAGTTTAACTCATGGACATCATTGGTTGCCCGCGCCATTGTATCCCCTACCGGCTGCATATCGTGGAAGGTGGTGCTTTTGCCCAGCAGGCTGACATATAACTCCTCGCGCATATCCCGCTCCAGTCGTTCTCCCACCACGGCGCTGGAGAAATTGCGCCCCAACTGCAAAATGGCCCGTACCGTCTGGCTGGCAATGATGCCCACAGCCGCCCAGCCCACAATCTGCAAATTCTCACGAGACATCTGGATGGCGTCAAAAGCCAGACCAATCAACACCGGCACAAACGCGGCCAGGGCTGCATTGCCCAATGCGCCTAAAAACATTACCAAAAGCAGCAGCTTGTGTCGCTTTAAATGGGAAAAAATCCAGCGGAAGGTAGTACTTTGGTCGGATGCGAGATTAGTTTTAACGTTGAATTCACTCAAGTTGCGCCCTCTTTGGTTTAATATGATGGTCAGTATCTATAATCATGATAGTCCACTAATATGAGATGATCAATCTAAACTCCTTTTCATCGTTCACCCATACCTCTACCCCATCTCTGCTAAAAAAGGGCTGGTTTATTGCTGCTCCTGCCAGAGATTATCGCACAGAAATAGCGGCCGGTCACTGGCTAAACGTGGCCCACCCATCCACAACGACTCCTGATTATATACAGCGCATCGTGATTATTGGCTCTAGCGGTTCGGGTAAATCAACATTGGCCAGAGCCTTAGGCCGGCAGCTAAATATCCATGTCATTCACCTGGACAAACACTTTTGGGGGCCTGGCTGGGTTCCTACAAACGATGCAGTCTGGAGCCGTTGCGTGCAAACAATGGTACAAGCACCCAGGTGGATCATTGACGGCAATTATCGGCGTACCCTGGACATTCGGCTGCAAACGGCCGATACAGTCATCTTCCTGGATATGCCACGCCTGACTTGCATAGGGCGCGCCATCAAGCGGCGGTTACAGTATGCCTTTACCGCTCGTCCTGATATCGCCTCCGGCTGTGATGAGCAGATTTTTGACCCCAGCCTGTTTGCCTTTCTGCGCCGTATCTGGAACTATCCTTACCGGGCGCGACCCGACGTACTGCGCCGGCTGCACCAACTCCGCACTACTCAACAGTTGGTTTGGCTGCGCTCGCCCCAAGAAGTCAACCGGTTTTTAGCCGCAGTTGAAAAGCAGCCTGAGCCGTCCAAAAGCGCGTGAAACGTGAAACGTGATGCGTGAAACGTGATGCGTGAAACGTGATGCGTGAAACGTGATGCGTGAAACGTGATGCGTGAAACGTGATGCGTGATGGTCTCTCGCTCCGCGAGCGAGACGATGTCCCTATTGCCCAATTATTTCCTTAATTGCTAATAGTCGTCTAACCGCTGAAGCGGTTACTACAAACCATCAATGCACTTCTAACTTCTTACTTCTCACTTCTACCTTCTTACTTCTGCCTTTATTTACTCGCCCCATCGACTGCTATGGCGAATCGTATAGCGCGGGCCGTCCGGTCTCAGTTGGCTTTCAATGAGGTGCACGGCCGTTACCGGAATCACCAACTGCTCCACGCCTGTCTGCCACCTTATCTGCTGCCCCACCCCACTATCCTTTACCCGCCCCAGCGTTAAGTGGGGGTTAAACGGCCGTTTTTCCGGCGGCCAGCCCAGCGGAAGCAGCGCTTCATCCACCTGCTGTTTAAGCGCGGCCAACAGGGCCATTTCACCCCCCAGCCCCACCCAGACAACACGCGGTCGCTTTTGGTTGGGGAACGCCCCTAATTCTGTCAACTGCAACTGAAACGGCCGCTGCTGCACCGCCACCCGGTCCAGGGCCGCCGCCACAGCCGGTACCTGAGAAACGGCCGTCTCCCCCAAAAAGCAGAGCGTCAGGTGCATCCGTTCCGGCCTCACCCAGCGCACCAGCCCCGATTTTGTGTGGGCGGCTAACTCGGCCGTAACCGAGCCTAAATATTCCCGAACGGCAGCCGGCAGTTCCACTGCTATAAAGGTGCGTATTTTTTCCATAAGCAGACCCCAGACCCCAGACCATGGACCACGGACGGCGGACGGCGGACCATGGACCACAATGACCCATCGTCCATCGTCTATTGTCTATCGTCCATCGTCTATCGTCCAGGCCGAATCGTCACCAGCGTCATCTCCGGCGGGGCCAAAAAGCGAACGCGAGGGGCGCTTAACCCTTCCAGGCCAATGCCCCGGCTGACATAAAGGTGGGTGCGCCCTTCCCGATACAGCCCCATCACATAGCGCCGCCCCAACTGCGAGCTGGTAAGAATGGGGCCAAGCAGCGGCAAGCGCACCTGGCCACCGTGCGTGTGCCCACACAGATAGAGGTCAATCTCCCGCTCGGCCACTTCGGGCATCAGTTCAGGCGAGTGGTAGAGGAACAACTGGGGCATGCCGTTGGGAGCTATTTGATGCAGCCGATCCAGGCGGGCGCGGTCGGTGGGCAAATGGTGGGTGCAGTCCATGCCCAGGATGGCTAAAGAACGGCCGTTTCCCATCTCTACCACCTGCCAGCCCCAGCGCAGCAGCGTTACATCCACCTCGGCAAAAATCGGCAAAACAGTTTCGCGCAGATCCACCGGCGGGCTGCCCATAACGGCATAGACGCCATGCGGGGCCGACAATTGGCGCAGCAGATCAATCACCAACTGCTGTGTTTGGGGATCCTGGTTATACGAAAGATTAACGTAGTCACCGCTGATAACGATAAGGTCGGGCTGCGCCTGCTGTACCAGGTCTAAAACGGCCGTTTCTCGCTTCGTCCACCGCTCAATATGCAAATCAGTGATATGCAGCACGCGAATCGGCTCCGACCCGGCCGGCAGCCAGTCCGTTTTAATTGTCAGCGCCGTCAGCGTCAGTCGGTGGGGTTCAACCACTGCCCCATAATAGAGCAGCAGCGTACCGGCCACCTGAGCCACCAGCAGCAGCCCCAGCCCCCATTCTCCGCCCCACCAGGCTGCCGGCAAACCCAACAGCAGCGCCGCCAGCAGGCGCGGCACGGCCAGGGCAAACGCCTGTGCCTGCCAGGGACCAAAAGAGATGCGACGGTGTGGCAGTTGGACCAACAAGGCCACATCGGCCAGGATAAAGAGCAGCAGCAGAGCAGCAGCAGCCAGGGCCAACCCGACATTGGCCAGCAGCAGCCCCCAGACCGGCACCACCAGACCGGCCAGCAGCAAAAAGAGCAGCCCCATGCCCCACAGCGGCAAAAAAGTCGGCCAATTAAAAAAGAGCATCACCTTATGGGTTAGCCCTTTGAGCAATATATCTTCTTTCGGATCAACAAGCTGATTGTCTAACAAAACAATATTGTCACGCATGGGCCAATTATACACGACTAACAGTGAACGGTGAATGGTAAACGGTAAACGGTGACCGGTGACCGATTACGGATTACGGATTGCCGAATACCGATTACTGACCCCACAGTACTAGACGTAACCGGCAAATAGGTTTAGAATTAGAGTCGCTTTGTGTGGCTTGATTGCCCTACATGGTGATCTTATTTCAACCTCATACAAGGAGTTACTGTGGCTAACCTGACCCAACCCCGCTTATTCGGTACGCTTATTTTGGTTTTTTTAGGTGTGATTGTTTTATTATCAGCCAGTTATACGGCCGTTTCCCCCCTGGACAATAGCAAACCGACCCCTAATTACAGCTTCACCATTCCCGATCCCGATGATTCCCTCATCTGCACCCCGGAAGACGATGACAATATCCTCTTTCCGAGCTGCCATGCCAACATTCTGCGCGACTACCTACCACCCCAGGAGTTGCAGGCGATGAGCAGCCAGCCCTGTGTGGGCGGTATGGCCGGTATTTACCCCTGCGACAACATCGATCTCCTCTCTTTCTTGCCCCTGGCTCAGATAGGTGGTGGCAATGGCAATGACATCTGGGGCTGGACCGATCCCCTGGACGGCAAGGAATATGCCCTGATGGGAAGGACCAACGGCACCGCCTTTGTGGATATTAGCGACCCCTATAACCCCGTTTATTTGGGCAATTTACCCACTCATAGCAGTACCACCACCTGGCGCGACATCAAGG
>JAWOIM010000531.1:0-6020 GCA_046484685.1 Chloroflexota bacterium
GGATGGCCGGGTATGGAGCGCATGTGGTAGACGGGACCACCCAGCAGTTCCTCAAGGGCTATGGACAAAGAAGCCGTGGCCGTACGCGGCAGCCCGGCGCCGATAACCTGAAGTTTCATGTCACTCATGCTGATCCTCCGTAGCCAGGTTGGCAAAACGGAGACGGTTGCCGTCGGGATCGGTAATAACCATTTCGCGTGTTCCCCAGGGCGTGTCGGCCGGCGGCTCGGTAGGTGTAACACCCCCGGCCACAAAGGCAGCATAACAGGCGTCAACGTCGGGGACGACAAAGTAGGCCGCACCACCAACCTGGCAGTCACCGGCATGTTCGGTCAGAAAAATCGTCTGGCTGGCACGCGACAACTGCATAAAAAGGGGAAATCCCGGCTCAAACTGGTGCTGCCAATCCATTTCAAAACCCAGGCCAGCCACGTAAAAAGGGAGGCTTTGCTGGGCATCTGTTATGCGAAATTGGGGAATAACTGTCTGGGCCATTTTGTCTCCTTTTAGATACTACTGCCCTTCCCACCATTGAAATACGCGCAGCGCACGCAGCGTATTCCAACGGCTGGGACCACCCGTTTTTTCCATATCAAAGATCCATACCCACAATACAGCGGTCACAGGCGGCCAGATTGCGCCGGAACAGATCGTCGCAGGCAGGTCCCAACTGCTTATCCAGCACCAATGCTGCTGCTTTCTGGGCCGGTTCGTGGTCGTGGGGAATGCCAATAGCGCACAGGGTGAGCAGGGTATAGGTAGTAGAAATCCACTTGGGCGAGTAAATACCACCGCCCCAACTGCAGTCTGCCGCCTGCAAGGCCAGCAACTGCGCTCCCCACCCTTCGGTCAAAGTAAGCTGCTGCTCTGCCTGCCAATGTGCTGCCGGGACACCTTGCAGATCGCGCATCGTTTGCCAGCGGATGGCCGGGTCGCCGTCCAGCAGCCAGGAAATCAACTCTTCACGATTCATTATCATTAACCAGTTGACCGCCCCAGCTTTCGGGATCAACGTCGGCTATGGTCTGGGAGAAGGTCCAATAGTGGCCACCGGGATCTTTAACCGTGTATTGGCGTTCGCCGTAGGCTTGATCGGCCGGCGGGTTGACAATTTGAGCGTTGAACTGCGCAGCATGCCGGTAATGGCTGTCCACATCGGCTACCCGCACCATGATCGAATGATCGCTGCTGCCGGCCGGGCCCCTTGGCCCGGGCTGCCGGCCGGTAACGATTACAGATCCGCCGCCCAAAGAGAGCTGCGCCCGATGATCGCCAATACGCAGCCGCTCCGCAAAACCAAACGCTTGGCAAAGCCAATCAACCGCCTGGCGCACGTCCGGGTAAGCCAGCACCGGAATTACTGTGCTGTCTGGCATCGAGCGATTAGAGTGATCGCCGTTTATCATGTCAGTTACCTCCGTCAATTTTTCCAGATGCTCTTGATGATGATCGTAAGTTGCCAGTAGAATCAGAGCCAATGAATACCCTTCTAACCAGGCATACCGGCTGCTATCCAGCAAATGTCGTTCAGAAATTTGTTCAGCCAGCAACAGCAAGCGCAAATAGCCGTCGCGCCAATTCTGGTACACACTTTCCCAGGCTTGTTCCCGGTATGCATTATAAATCCAGGCATTGATCTGGTCGGTGCTGCCAATGTCATCCACGTCAATGTCAGGCTGCCAATGGGGAAAAACCGGTTCTTTATCCGCCAGCGCGGCTTCCAGGCGGGCAATCGAGCGCTGCTGCCAGGCCCACAAATGGGCAACCACGTCTTTGACCGACCAGTTACCAAACGTTTGCGGAGCCATTATTTGCTCATCCTTCAGGCCGGACAGCAGTTCCTGCCAGCGATTAAACTGCTCTCTCAGTGCGGCCAGGATGTGTTCTTTCATAGACATAATCGGTCTCCATACAAATTTGTTTTCCCAGGCAGCAAAACACAGCACGGCCCAGCAGACCAGAGGTGTCCTATTCAAAAGCCTGGTGAATCAATTATGCAAAAGGTACCTCAGCCATTATACCGATTAAGGTATTGTCAGGATCTCTGACAAAGCCTATCCATAGTTCATGATCTTCCATTTTCGCCGTCATTTGCGGTTCTCTAACAAAGGAAATACCCTTTTGCTTTAAGGCCTTGACCGCTGCATCAATATCCGGCACTCTGTAATAGATGACAGATGTCTTATGATCATCTTCCGCCCCTTGTTTTGTGGTAAGCATCAGACGAACGCCGTCGCAGTCAAAGAATGCCAGGCCTGGTGGTGCTTCGAAAAGCAGGTTTAGCCCTAAAACATCTCGATAAAAGCGCGTAGCCTCTTCCATATCAGAAACTGCAATAGCAATCTGGCCTATACTTTGAATTCCCACATTATTTGGCATAATGCCCCTCCAGGGAGTGTGAATTTAGAGAATCTATGCACCGACGCAGCAGTGGTTCACCAATTACCTGGGCATCCAGCTTGCCGGCACCGAGAAAGGTGACGAAGCGGGCAAAGCCGGCAGCCAATGCTTCGGCAAAAGCTTCATCCTGGCCCAACCCTTCATCTTCCAGCCAGAAACCTAAAATAATGAAGGTATTGGTGGTCCGGTCAAGCTTGCTGTCAAAGCGGGCCACGAGTTGATCGCCCCACAAGACGGGCAGTGTGTAGTAACCGTATTTGCGTTTGTGTTCAGGTTTGTATACTTCCCACACGTAGTCGAAGTCAAACAAAATTTTGGCCCGCCCGCGGGCGCTGACGGGATCGAGCGGGGCCAGAAAAACAACCTCTTCGGTTGTGGTCGTCTCTAGCGGCGTCCACGCTACCGGCACACGCCCGGCGCTTAGATCACGCAATAGTTCCACGTCGCTACCGAGTGCGTAATGTATGGCTCGCCAGCCTTCAACTTTTACCTCAATGATGTCGCCATCAGCCAGCAGCGTTTCGTAGGCCTGCCCTCGACCCAGTCCACGACGATAGGCATCACTGGTGCGCTTCAACGGCGACAAACCGGCGAAGCTGATTTCCTTTTTGATCAGAAAACGATCTACTTCGTCCTCATCGCTTTGGCCAAGGAGATGGGCCGGCGCTACCTTTTCGGTGAGGGCGTAGACGCGCTCGAAGTTCTCCCGGTGGTGGGTCATGGCTTCACCGGTGCGCCACAGATAATAAAGGGCCAACGAACTGTCTTTGCCGCCGCGATAGCTTTTAGTTCGTGTCCGTTTGGCAGCCTTGAAGTCCCGGTTCATCACGGTATCCCGCTCCCGCAAAATGGTCCGCATTTCGGCGATGGCTTCAGAATGTTCGCGGGCGATGTCGAGCAGGCGCGATTCGCTTTCACGTTCGCGGCCCATGACCACGCGCCAGTGGGGCAGTTCAGCCATGGGCCGCACGGCCAGCCAGCCACCCCAATCAAAGAATTTGCGCTGCCGGTAAGTTACTTCTTCCCATTGGCCGGGGGTGTAATTGAGGACACGGCCGTATAGCATAATGTCATGGCTGCGAGCAATCATTTGCAGCGGGTCAAGCTGCAAATACTCTATGGCCCGCATGGCCTGTTCTGTGCCTTCCAGTCCATGCCAGCGCCGTCCGGGCCACAAGCCCTGCTTGCCCAGGATGAAACGGCGGGCCGTGTCAATGTCGATAGTTAGCATGGTTGGTTGTATCAAGAGGCTTTATCCTCTGCCTTCGCCACCCAATCAGAAGCGGTTAAACCATTCTGCCCCAGCACCAAGTTCAACTGCGCTGCATGTTCCTGAACATGACGCATACTGTAAAGCTGCAACTCCAGGAAAGTGGGTTCCATCCAGGCAAACGTGCAAATCTGGTTCGCTTTTTCATCCGTTAGCGCTTCGATCACTACCTGGCATTTTTGGCGACACTGCTTGAGGTAGGCATTAACTACATCTTTGGTATAGGGTGTTTCCGGGAGTTTACCACGTATAAAAGGGGGCGGAGGAGTAAAATCATCGTAGGAGCCAGTCAGGAAAAGATCCAGCCAGGACAAGGTATGATAGGCCACATACCAGAATTGTCCATATCTTGGGTCATCAGGATCGTGCCACAGATTGGCTGTCCAAAGATGGTTGGGGCAGGCACCTATAGCGTAATCAAGCATATCAATGGCAGCCCCAAACTGCTGCCAAAGGCTTTTTTTCCAAAGTTCATTCATATTCATCTTGAAACTTGCTCCTTCGAAAATCGGACACGGGTTAACACAGATGCACAGGGATAAAAATCTGTGCCCATCCCTGTCCCATTCTAATTCGTGCGGGCGAGCCAGGCGCGTACGTCTGGCTCGTGGTCATCCTTAAAATGATCAAAGAATTCACCAACGAGGAAGCGCTGATCGCCCACCCATACCAGGTTAAAAACTCGGTCCTGATTGTGTATTTGCTCGATGCGGACATCTGCGGGTAAGGCTTCAATGAGAGCCAAAAGCTGCTGAACCTGTTGCTGCGACTCATCCAGGATTTCGCGCAGTGAGCGCTCACGATTGGACTCGAAAATCCAGGCATTGATCTCATCCTCACCTTGTAGATGCGCCGGCCAGGGTGGAGCCGGTTCCGGTTTGCCGTGTTGGGCTGCCTGCAAGTGGGCGACAAGCCGCTGATTCCAGCCGGTCAGGTGAGCCACCATGTCTTTCATCGACCAGTCACCGTTGACGCCGGGCTGTTCCATGAGGGTGGGAGCAATCTGATCGAGAAAGGCGTTCCATTGTTGATACTCTGACTGCAACCAATGCAGAAGTTCAGATTTATTCATAACTAACTCCTTCGAAAATAGACCATGGACGACGGACGATGGACGATGGACGATGAATTTTCATACATGATCGTGTGCCCACGCTCATGTTGTCTCTGTGAAAATGTAGGTCAAGCATCCCTGCTTGACCGCGCAAACAGGGATGTTTGCCCTACGGGCTTTCTTGCAGGGCAAAGCGATCTGGGTGGGAAAAGAGGTAGCCCCAGCCATCCACCTCAAGTTCAGGCAGACCGAGGGTACCGCTAAGGATGGTGGTGATGTTGGTACGATGCTCAATGCCGTGGTTGATAACCTGGATGAAGAGCGCACCCGCCTGATAGTCGAGGGTCTGGCCGTCCTCCTCCTCATGGACCATATGGTCGGGCGGAATGCGACGGACGGCGTCGAGGAGGGCGTGGGCTACTTGCTCGGCAAAGGCAGCCAGGTCGGCCACTGAGGGGCCTTCTTCCCATTTGAAGGAGGGTTGGGGGCGGTCGCCCGTTAACCGGCCAACGTAGTCTGCTTCGGCATAGATGATGTGTCCCAGCGTTTCATGGATGGTGCCGTAAGCGCCGGGGGTTGTGGTGGCCAGTTGATCGGGGGTAAGCACCTGACAGGCGGCCAGAACCTGGGCGTTGGCCCAGTTGTTGTAGCGGATAAGCTCGATAAGGGTGGGGTCAGCTTGGGTTTGCATAGTGGGAATCTCTTTATTGTGTTAGCCATTCATTTAGTGCAGAGCATACCTGGACTTCCAACTTTGTGGAATCTCGATCCGGAGGCCATAGAGATAGCGGATAAGCTGGCCATGATGAGCAGCCTCATGCTCCAATAAATCGATAGCCAGTTCGCTCTGGGTAGCCGTGTATTCGTCAATGGCCGCAAGGGCCGTGAGAACAATTTCTTCCGAACGCCTGAGTGCAGCCAATACCTCGGCTTTGACACCTATCTGGTCTGAGGTGAGCGAACAACTAAATCCGGACCAGGCGTCGGCGTGAATGGCTCTGCTATAACTCTCTCTGGCACCAACGACACACCAAATTTGTTCGCCAATCGTATTCGAAGGTAGCTTGGGCAATCTAGCGGAAAGCTGACTTTCATCAAGGCTCTCAACAAGTTCTCTGTATAGGTCAAACGACCTTTTGAAATTCTTTTTGACGGTGTTGCTCAGTGACATTCTGTTCTTTCCTTACTGCTTTAGTATACAAAGAGCCTGGCGAATTTCGCCGAGATGGTAGGCGGTGTGGGCAATGACGGCAATGGCCCCACCAATCTGCTCCACGCTCCAGGCAGCGTCTTCAG
>JAWOIM010000587.1:0-3449 GCA_046484685.1 Chloroflexota bacterium
GGACCTCAGGCGCAACGGCCGTTCGGCCAGACCGGTCGCCGCTACGCGGATTTCCCCCTCTGCTGCCTGCCAGGCAGTAACGGAGACGATGGGGTAGTCGGCCGGCGTGCGGGCCACGCGCTCACTGACCCCCACGCCCGCTTGCCAGGGGATGGTGATGTGGGTAATGAGGTGGGAAGATTGTTCAGGGGTGGTCACATAGTCAGAGAGAGCAACGGCCGTTTCCTGATTATAGAGATAAACGCTGGTTTCTAAAACGAGCAGGGCCGCCAGCAGTTCGCTGTCAGGCAGATGGCTGGCAATCGTGCCGCCGACCGTGGCCCCATTGCGGTAGGTGTTGGGGCCGCTGCGCCGGATTCCGTTTTGCAGCAGAGGGGCAGGCGAAGAATCGGCCGCTTCCCTTAAAAATTCAGCCCAATCAGCCAGGTGTACGGTGGCCCCTACCCGCAGGCTGGCATCGGTCATGGTAATCTGGTTCAGACCCAACTGTTGTAAATCGACCACGCCGCTAACGGTCAGGGGCAAATGGCCGGCCAACAGCTTGGTTCCGCCGCCTAAGGGATGGGTGTCCGGTTTTTGCAGCGCCTGCCAGGCGTCAGCCAGGGTATCAGGCCGATGGTAGGTTTGGGGACGAATAGGCATAAAAAAACTCCTTCAATTGACAATTCCTAATGATTCATTGTCAATTGTCAGCGCTAAGTTTAGAGCGTTCCTTGATAATTGGCAATGTGTGTCTTGCATCCCTGAGGGTTAATCGTTACAGTCTGGGCATGATTTTGCAATCACTTTCTTATGCTAAGCGGCGCTGGGTGCTGCTGCTGATAGGGTTGGGGGCACTGCTGGTGCTGGGTTTTTACACGGCCACCAGTCCCCAGCGGCTGCACAACAGCCTGATTTTGGACGGTTCTGATTGGGTGGGCTATGCTTTTTGTCACCGCTTTGTCTCCCATTCTTTTACCATAAACGGCCGTCCCCTGGCTCTATGCGCTCGTTGTACAGGCATGTACCTGGGGGTGGCCCTGACAGCGCTGCTGCTGGGACTGGCCGGCCGTATTCGCCAGACTGATTTACCCACCATGCCCATCACGGCCGTTCTTGCCCTTTTTATAGCCATCATGGGCCTTGATGGGCTGAATTCAGTGGCCCATTCGCTGCCCGTTCTGCCCCATGTGTACGAACCGCAAAACTGGCTGCGCCTGGTCACGGGCATGGGTACGGGGTTGGCGATGGGGGCCTTCATGCTGCCGGCACTGGGGCAAACGCTCTGGCAGGCGGACCGTTATCAGCCTGCTCTGCGCTCCTGGCAGGAGTTGTTGGAGCTAGTAATGGTGGCCGGAGCGGCCGTTTTGCTCATTTTAAGCAACCAGGCACCCATTCTTTATCTGTTGTCCATTGTGAGCGCCCTGGGGCTGCTGCTCATTCTAACCGCCATCAACTGCATTTTACTCCTGGTTCTTCTGCGCCGTGATGGTCAGGCTAAAAGCTGGTCGGCTGCCCTGTGGCCTTTAATCCTGGGCCTGTCGTTGGCCATCCTTCAGATCGGCACTATCAGTTATTTTCGCTACAGCCTTACGGGCACGATGAGCGGCCTGCCCGGTTTGCCATAAGGGGCTCGCGCTGCCTAAACTTTTTCTAAGCCCGTTTTGGCTTTTGGCTACAACTGCATACAATTGGGCCAATGTGGAAACGGATAATTATTTACCCAGTACTTGCGCTGCTGCTGGTCGCTTGTGGTCAGGCAACCCCTAACCCAACGGCCGTGCCGGCAGCCGCGGCCACGCCAACGGCCGTTTCTAGCGGCAGTGGTATGGTCGTCCCCACGGCGACGCCCACGCCCCAACCCAGCCCCACGCCGGAGCCAACGCCCATTGTGCCGGCCCTGACGGTCAGCGACCAGACATTGGACGAAGCAGGTCAACTTCTCATCCAGCAGGTGGTCGTGCCCGAAGCGAGCTGGCTGGCCGTCTATAATGGGGAAACGGTCGATACAAGAAGTTTGCTGGGCTATACGGCCGTTGCCGCCGGTTTGACTGCCAACGTTACGATTGCCATCGACCCTTATCTGACCGGTGACAGCCTGCGTTTTATCCTCTACCCCCAAACGGATGACACTTTTCAGCCGGAAACGGCCGACCCCTGGCTCATGGATGAGGAACCGGTCGGCGCCACAACGGCCGTTACCCTCGACTTTCCTCTGCCCGAAATTGTCGTCTCTGACCAGGAGCTGACGCCCAATGAGGAGATCATCATTGATCGTCTTTACCTGCCCGAAGACGGCTGGCTGGTCGTTCATGCCGTGCGCGAAGGGAGCAGCGGTGAGATGCTGGGGTTTGCCTTTGTCGAGGCGGGTGAAACTGAAGAGATTGCCATTCCCATTCGCTGGCGGGAAGCGACGCCCAGGCTCCAGGCCGTTTTGTATCAAGACCGGGGCCAACCGCGCCACCTGGAGTTGAATGAGCAAGATTTGCCCTTGCTTGTGGGTGGCCAGCCGCTGGTCGCCGATTTCAACGTTGTCTACCCTCCCGATATCCTGGTTTATGATCAGCCGGTTGTTGAGGGCCAGATTGTGATAGAGCGAGTGATTAGCAACGGTCCGGGCTGGTTGGTGGCTTATTTTGACGAAGAGGGGGAAGTGGGTCTCATTATCGGCTCGGCTCCGCTGGCAAATGGCTTAAATGAAAATGTGGTGCTGCCACTGCGGGAAGCGGCCGTTACCGAAACCATCTACCTGATGCTGCACGAAGATACCAACCCGGGCAACGAGTTTGATTTTCCGCGCAATGACCAGCCGGTGTTGTATAACGGCCGTTTACCCACCCCCTTTAGCTTGAACACCAATCCCGGTCGCTACCTGATCGGCCGTGACCAGCCGGCCAACGACAGCGTGACCATCCCCATTGTGGTAAGCGATATCGACACCTGGGTTGTGGTTTATGACAATGAAGCGTTAGAGGAAGCCACAATACTGGGCCACACCTGGGTCCCGGCCGGCCTACAGCGCGACATTATCATCGAACTGGATGAGCCGGCAGCCGCCGGAACAATCCTGTACGCCAGCCTCCATGTCGCCAGCGGAACGGCCGATACTCTCAGCTACCCCAACGGCCCCGATATCCCCCTGCGCCGCAACAACGCGCTGATTCAGGTACCGTTTTCAATTACAGAGTGAAAAGTAGAAAGTGGGAAGTCACTTCTCACTTTCCACTTCTTACTTCCCGCACCAACCCAATCATATCCCCCAACACCCCATAAGCCGTGATGGCCACGCTGGCTCCTTTGCCGCCGATGAAGAGCGGCTGGTCGTGAAAGTGACGGGTGCGGAAGCTGATATATTTCATATGGGCCAAGGGGTCGCTCTGGGGCAAATTGCTTAGACCAACGCGCCCACCATCCCGGCCCACGCTGGCCGTATGGCGCACAAGCTGCCCGTTGGCCTGGGCTGCTGCCAC
>JAWOIM010000766.1:0-6983 GCA_046484685.1 Chloroflexota bacterium
GCTTATGTGGCTGAGGGCAACCTGAGCCGGGCGCTGCTCTATGGCGAACACGTTATCCGGCTGGCCCGCCAGCAGCAGAATGAAGGGGCTGAAATCGACAACATCAACCTGCTCACCGCCTTTTTGATCGATAATGAGCAGTATAAGAAAGCGCTGCCCCATGTGCAGCGCGGTCTGGAAATTGCCCAGGCCCAATCAGACTGGAACTGGCAGCTTACCATGTTGTCTAGTCTGGGTTTTACGCAGTACAACCTGGGCCAGTTTGATGCGGCCCTGGACAGCTACCGGCAGGCGTTGGCGCTGGCGCAGCAGTTGCAAGACCCGGCCGCTGAAGCCCATGTATACGGCCGTATCAGCGCCGTCCAGTCTGAATTAGGCAACGCGGACGCCACGGTCGAAGCCGGTCGGCGTGCGCTGGCTCTGGCCCAGGAAGTGGAAGATTACCATCTGGTAGGCGAGCAGCAAATTTTGCTGGCCTTTGCCCTGTCCGACCTGGATCGCCGCGACGAGGCGGCCACCTACTGCCGGCAGGCCGCCGCCACTTATCAGCAAATCGGCGAAACCGCCCTGGCCGAAAAAGCCCAGACATTATTGGCCGAATTGTAGCGGGTCGGGTAATGGGTAAAATCACCCGACACTCGAAAATTAGCTGGTGCAAACAGACCATAAATGGTATGCTTGCCCCACAATTTAATAACTTAATTGTTGCAACCTACGCAAGGTGTCCTCGCCCCGGATGGCAGGACTTAAAGGCGAAACTGGTGGCGGGGTAAAGATAATCTTTACCTCGGAGTCCAGTACTGTCCCGCAACTGTAATTGATGGTTAACGTTAGTTAACCCCAAGAGTCAGGTCGCCCGCCTTGTGTGAGTTTCAACCCTCGTGGCCAGGGGTTGGGAACTACGTGGTGGGCGGCTAAAACCGCCTCCCATGTGGCAATTGTCACACATGACAAAACCCGATGCTGACCCCATCGGGTTTTTTATTGTGCCGCTGCCGAGGACAGGAACAATGCCTGTCTTTGGCTCCGGTACCCGATCCCACCACATCAAGGAATATGGAGGATTTTGTGAAACGCTTAACTTTTATTCTTACCGCCGGGATTTGGGCACTCTTACTGGGCCTGGCCTCAACGGCCACGGCCCAGGCCCCCGCTCCCGACCAGGCCGCCGCTGTAGAAACGGCCGCTGCCTGGCTGACCAACACCCATCAAAACGAAGATGGCGGCTATACCGCTTTTAGCAGCGGGGCCGACCAGGAGCTATCTGACGTGGGCGGTACGGCCGATGCCTTGCTGGCCCTGCGCAGCGGTGGCTACAGCGTGGCCGCGCCGCTCGACTTTTTACGTCAGGACGGTAATGCGGTCGCTACCTATGCCGCCGCCGACGGCGGCTCGGCCGGCAAACTGATCCTGGCGCTGGTGGCCGCCCAGCGAGATCCGCGCAACTTTGCCGACCATAATCTGGTAGATATCTTAAACAGCCATCTGGACGAAGCCAGCGGCCAGTTCGGGGTGGACAATGCCTTTGGCCAGTCCCTGGCCATCCTGGGGCTGGCGGCCGCAGCCGAACCGATTCCCGATACGGCCGTAACCTGGCTGCTCAGCCAACAAGGGGAGGATGGGGCCTGGGGAGATGGGTTTGGCACAGAGAGCAACAGTGACGCCACGGCTATGGCCATCATGGCCCTGGCTGCCGCCGGCCTATCACCTACCGACGACGGCCTGGCCCAGGCGCTGGAGTTTATCGAGCAGGCCCAACTGGCCGATGGTGGTTGGGAATATGGCCCCGGCTTTGGTCTCAGCCTGAACAGTACCGCCCTGGTGGTGCAGGCATTGGCCGCCGTGGGGGCCGATTTTTATTCATCTGACGGGAACCTGGCCCGCAGCGGCCGTTCTCCCCTGGATTTGCTGCTGGCGGCCCAAAGCGAGAGCGGTGCCTTCCAGGCCGACTTTGGCGATGGACCCTTTGACGACTTCTTTACCACCGTGCAAACTATTCCCGCCCTGGCCGGGCAGCCTTTTCCCCTGCCCGGCTACCGCGCCGCTGCGCAGCAGGCGGCCAGTTGTTTGCTCACCCTACAAGATCCGGACAGCGGCGGTTGGGAAACGTTTGCCACCAGTGGCCCCAATGCGCCCGGCACGGCCCGTGCGCTGCTGGCCCTGACGGCCGCGGGCATGGAACCGGACGACGCTATATTGACCCTGGAGGAATTGGCCCCCGATTACTTGCTGACCAGTTTTGGCGGAGGCATTGGCCTCATGATGCAGGCCGTGGTGGCGGCAAGAGAGGACGTGACCGACTTTGCCGGGGCCGACCTGACGGCCCTCATGGCCGAGGCCCTGATCGATACGGGCGAATATGATGACACCAGCTTTGGCCCCTTTGCCCATGCTCAGGCGATGGCCGGGCTGCTGGCTGCCGGGCTGGAACCCGACCCAACGGCCGTAGAGTGGCTCTTGGCCAACCATGAAGACGGCGACTGGGGCGGCGGTCCGGACGCCAATGGACTGACTCTCTATGTGTTAGCTCAATTAGGCATGGCCCCGCCGGAAGCGATTGACGTGCTGCGCCAGAGCCAGGAAGCGGATGGGGGCTGGGGCTATGGTTCAGCCAGCCCCAGCTCTTCGGCAGAGGTGCCTCGGGGCCTGGTGGCGGCCGGGGAAAATCCGTTTGCGCCCCAATGGAGTCAGGTGGTCAGCGGCACGTTGACCCACGCCGCCGATGCGGTGCTGGCCCTGCAGGGGGAAAATGGCTGCTGGCCCAACCTGTTTGGTCCGGGTGAAGATCCCTACAGCACCACCGACGGCATCCAACTGCTGCTGCTGGCGGCGGAGATAGCAGTGACAGAGCCGGAAACGGCCGCTGCTGAAACAACACCCACAGCCGAACCCACAGCTGAACCCACGCCCGAACCGACTCCTGAACCGACCGCCGAACCTGCTGCCGTGGAGCCGGGCGCAGCCAATCAGGCCGCTCTGATCATTGTATTAGAAGACGGGCTAACGGTAGAGCGCTGCGTTGACTTTGCCGAGCCGGAAATTACCGGCCTGGAACTGCTGCAGCGTTCCGGCCTGGATCTGGCGCTGAACATCTCTGGGTCGGGGGCGGCCGTTTGCAGCATTGAAGGAACCGGCTGCCCGGCCGACGACTGCTTCTGTGAATGCAGCGGGGCCGACTGTGTCTACTGGGCCTATTGGTACCAGCAGGCCGACGAATGGGTCTACGCCCAGGTTGGTGCGGCCAGCTACCAGGTGAGTCCAGGCCAGATACAGGCCTGGGTCTGGGGACTGGGTTCGCCCACCGAGGCACCTATGCCGCCGGACGTGACGTTTGCCGACGTTTGTCTGACAGACGCCGCGGCCGACCCAGAACCGGAAAGTGAAACCCCGACCGTTGGCATAGAAGCAACGGCCGTGGTGGAAACGCCTGCTGCCCAAGCCACTGCCACCCCAATTGTCGAAACTGATGAATCCGGCACCAACTGGCTGCCCTATGCCCTCTTTGGTCTGCTTGTTTTGCTGCTGGGCGGCGGCTTGTTCTATGCCCGAAATAAATAATTACCATGAGCCGTATTCTATCCGCCGCCATCTATATCTTTAGCGTGCTAATCGGCATTGCTACCTTTGCCTATCCCTTTGTGCTGCCGCCGGCCGCGCAGAGCGTTGAGCAGCAGACGTTGGTCCCGCTGCTGACGATGGTGCTGCTGCTGCTCTGCCTGGGGGTGCTGTTGATTGAGGTACAGGGACAGACGATCAATGCCCGCATGGTGGCGGCGCTGGGGGTGTTGGTGTCAATAACGGCCGTTTTACGCTTCATCGAAACGGCTATACCGGCTCCCGGCGGCTTCTCCCCCATCTTTGCCCCACTCATTCTGGCCGGGTATGTTTTTGGTGCCCGCTTTGGCTTCCTGATGGGCGTTTTGGCCCTGCTGGTATCGGCCTTGATTACCGGTGGTGTTGGCCCCTGGCTGCCCTACCAGATGTTTACCGTCGGCTGGGTGGGTTTGACGGCCGGCTGGCTGCCCCACCTCTCCCGGCCCCGCCTGGAGTTGGCCCTGCTGCTGCTCTTTGGCCTGGTCTGGGGCTTTTTGTTTGGGGCGATTATCAATCTCTACTCCTGGCCTTTCTTGATGGGACCGGAGGCCACTAGCTGGCAGGCCGGAGCCGGCTGGGGTGAGGGGGTGACCCGCTACCTCGCCTATTATGCGGCCACTTCTCTGCTGTGGGACAGTGTGCGCGGTGCGGGCAACATGGCTTTGCTGCTGCTGTTGGGCACGCCGGCCATCCGTGCCCTGACCCGTTTTCGGGAACGACTTGAGTTTCAGGTGGTGGCATGAAATCACTGCACACCCACGCCTGGCTGGTCTGGCTGGTGGCTGCGGCCGTTTTGGCCCTGTCTGCCCGCAACCCGCTCTACCTGCTGCTGCTGTTGCTGAGTGCCCGCCTGGTAGCCGTAACCTGTGCTCGGCCCGATGCCACCCTGTCGCTGCCGCTACTGCGCCTGGGGCTGTTGATTCTCTTTTTTGCCACGACGTTCAACGCCCTCTTTGTCCACATCGGCAGCACCGTCCTTTTCCATCTGCCCGCTGCCTGGCCGCTGATTGGGGGGGCCATTACGCTGGAAGCGGCCGTTTATGGGGCCATCAACGGGCTGGTGCTCTGGACCCTACTGGCCGTCTTTGATGCCATCAACCAGATTATCCCTACGGCCAACCTGGTGCGGCTGACGCCCCGGGCGCTGCGAGATTTGGGCGTGGTTATTCTGATTGCCGTGACCTATGTACCCCAAACCATCCAGCAGGTGCAGCGTATCCAGGAAGCGCAGGCCATCCGGGGCAACCGGCTGCGCCACTGGCGCGACTGGCGACCGGTGCTGACGCCGCTGTTGGTGGGCGGGCTGGAGCGGGCCATGGTCCTGGCTGAAACAATGGTCGCTCGTGGCTACGGGTCCACCAGTGATGCCCAGCAGACGTGGTTAGTGCGCCTGCTGCTGCTGCTGGCGCTGGCCCTTGCTTTTAGCGGCTGGCTGTGGAGCTTTTGGGTTGGCTGGCCGGGCTGGCTGCTGTTGGCGGCCGGGCTGCTGCTCCTGGCCGGCTGGCTGTGGCAGGCGGGGCAACAGGTGTCTGTGAGCCGCTACCGGGCACAGCCCTGGACAAGCCGGGATATGGGGCTGGTGGTTACGGCCGTTCTACCCCTCCTCTTGCTCCTATGGCCCTGGTTCGACCGCAGCACGCTGTCCTATTCACCCTATCTGACCCTGTCCCTGCCACCCTTTGACCCGATTTTGGGAGCGGTCATACTATGTTTAGTTTATCCGGCACTGATCGTAGTGCGTAGTACGTAGTGCGTAGGCTAACCGGCTACGCATTACGCACTACGCACTATCTCTGGAGTGAACCATGATCGAAATCAACAACCTCACCTACACCTATCCCCAAAGCAAGCAGCCCGCGCTGCGTGATGTGTCCTGGCAGGCCAGGGCGGGCGACTTTGTGCTGCTGGCCGGAGCCTCCGGGTCGGGCAAATCAACCTTGCTGCGCTGTCTGAACGGGCTGGTGCCTCACTTTAGCGGGGGCGTTGTCCAGGGTCAGGTTCTGGTCAACGGGCTGGACGTGCTGGCCAGCGGACCGCGCACGATGAGCCGGCACGTTGGTTTTGTGCAGCAAAATCCGGAGACGCAGGCGGTGTTGGAGCAGGTGGAGGCGGAAATTGCTTTTGGGCTGGAAAACCAGGGCATCCCGCCCCAGGCGATGCGCATTCAGGTAGAAGAGGTGTTGGACCTGTTGGAACTGTCGGTCCTGCGAGAACGGCCATTATCCACCTTATCCGGCGGTGAACAGCAGCGGGTGGCCATTGCCGCTGCCCTGGCCCTGCGCCCGCCGCTGCTGGTCCTGGACGAACCGACCAGCCAGTTGGACCCTCAATCGGCCGAAGAGGTGCTGCGGGCGTTAGTGCGGCTCAATGAAGATTTGGGGCTGACCATCGTCCTGGCCGAACATCGGCTGGAGCGGATTCTGCCTTACGTGGACCATATTCTCTATCTGGAAGGGGGGCGGGTCATCGTCGATGGCCCGGCACGAGAGGTGGTGGGCGACATGCCCCAACTGCCACCAGTGGCCGAACTGGGGCGCAAGCTGGGCTGGCAGCCGCTGCCGCTGACGGTGAAAGAGGCAAGACGGTTTACTGATTCAGTATTCAGTGACCCATATTCGGTAACCAGTGATGAAAGTGATTGTCCATCGTCCATTGTCCGTCGTCCATCGTCTCCATTATTGGAAGCGCGGGGCGTCTCGTTCGCCTATGACGGCTGCCCGACCTTACAGCAGGTGGATTTGCAGGTGCGACCGGGGGAGGCGCTGGTGGTAATGGGGCGCAACGGGGCCGGCAAGAGTACGCTGCTGAAATGTTTGATGGGGCTGCTGTCGCCGGCGAGCGGGGAGGTGGTGGTCAACGGCCGTTCCACTCGCAAACGTGAGGTGGCCGACATCAGCCGGGAAATGGCCTACCTGCCTCAAAATCCCGACGACCTGCTTTTTGCGGAAACGGTGGCCGACGAGCTTTATTTTACGCTGCGCAATCACGGCCTGGATAGGAGCGTCAAGGGCAAGGGTACAACGGAGCGTGTGCAGACACTGCTGGGGCAGTTGGGTTTGGCCGAAACGGCCGCCGCTTATCCCCGCGATCTCTCCGTGGGGCAGCGACAGCGGGTGGCCCTGGCGGCCGTTACCATTACCCACCCCCGGCTGCTGCTGCTGGACGAACCGACACGCGGCCTGGACTATGTGGCCAAACAGGCGCTGGTAGCTATCTGGCGGTGCTGGTTGGCCCAAGGTATGGGGCTGCTGCTGGTGACCCACGACGTGGAGCTGGCAGCGCAGATTGCCGACCGGGTGGCTATTATGAGTCAGGGCGAAATTATTGCCAGTGGCCAGGCAGCCGATATCCTCAGCGCTACGCCTCTTTTTGCATCCCAAATTGCCCGG
>JAWOIM010000774.1:0-5757 GCA_046484685.1 Chloroflexota bacterium
GTTTTGCAGGCGTGGCATCGTCGCCAACAATAGTGCAGTTGAACCCCACAGAGAAGACAACATGAGCATGGGCACACCATAACTTGCCCTGAGCAAAGTCGAAGGGATGTATGAAAATGACGGACGACCGAGGACGGATGACGGAGTAGGTCTTTCCGTCTTCGGTCACTTCGCCTGGCTCAGTGCAGGCTCTTCGTCCTCCGTCCTATTTATGTGCTGTCTGGCAGCGCTGCCGCCCTCCGGGTTTAGCCTACATGCCGTACCGGTCAAGGTGCGGCGCTTTGGGACCTTTCCGGTGCGGGTGTACGCCATTGGGGTAACAGAGGCAGGCTAAACAGGTCGATGGGTTTGTGAGGCTATGAGCGATCATGTTTCAGGCCGTGTCACCGGCGAGCCGGTGGTTAATTTTGTTGCCGGTACTTGCTATTGAGGGGATTATTTGCTACGATGTAAATCTTCTGACACTAAATTGACTTTATACTGTCACTTAATTGTCGCTTTTAGGCGGCAGTTAGGGTAATTAGGAGGTGTTGACATTTTCTCTGGTACGACAGCTTGTGTCTGCCTCTGGAAATGTCAACAGAACCTAAACAACAGGGTGGCTATATGGACCGCAAAGAAGTCACTTCACGCCAGCAACGACTCTTCTCTGATGTTTTAGATGACCCGGTATCATCTGCCCCTGTCCAGACACGTAGTCGTCAGGAGCGGTTTGTCAAACCGCTTTTGCGCTTTACCCGCTATACGGCCGTTCGGCTGCTGACCCTCTTTTTTGCTGTGGTTATGGGGCTTTACCTGACGCTGCTGGTGGCCGAATTGGGAGGCAAAATTGATGAAGTGCGGCGAGATAATATTGCCTGGATCGCCCGTATGGCGATCTTCGCTGATCCAGAAAATGCAGGCAAATCGACGGCTGAACGATTCCAATTAGCCAATGAATTGATTGCGGTTATGGAGTCGGCGGCCGGTCTGGACAGACCCATTATGCTGCGCGTAGCCGAATGGCTGCCGCAGGGGCTTACGTTGCAACTGGGGGAGAGCCGCTCTATTCGTTCTATCACCTATCGCCCTCAATCTGAACAACGCGTCGTGCGTATCCTCATCCTGGAGCGGATTCCCAACACGCTGTTGTTACTAGGCGTTACCAATCTGGCCTTTTTCTTTATGAGTGTCTGGATGGGTTTGTTTCTGTCGCGTCGCTACCGGAGCTGGCTGGACAAACTGTTTGTACTGCTTTCTCCCTTATCAACGGCCCCGAGCTGGTTTTACGGCATATTTTTGTTGGCTATTTTTGCCGGTATATTGGGCTGGCTGCCGTTTGGTGGGATGTTCCCGTCACCGCCGCCCGATTCCCGCTATCTTTACTATTTAGGTATGTTAGAGCGGATGATCTTGCCCTTTGCCGCCGTTTTTTTAAGCGTTTTTTTCTACAGCGTTTATATGTGGCGCACCTTTTTTCTCATCTACTCCAGCGAAGATTATGTTGATATGGCTCAGGCTAAAGGGCTGCCCGACAAACTGGTAGAGCGGCGCTATATTTTACGCCCCACGCTGCCGCCTATCATTACCATGCTTGTTGTTATCATTATTGAAATTTGGGGTGGCTCTATTATTTTGGAGCGACTTTTTAACTGGCCGGGATTGGGTGACCTTTATTTTGAGGCGATTTTGCAGATGGATACGGCCGTTATTGTGGGTCTGACCATCATCTATGCTTACTTTTTGGCCCTGACCATTTTTACGCTGGATCTGGCCTATGCTTTCCTCGATCCGCGTATCCGGCTGGGCAGTGATAGCCACGGGGCCTTGACTATGTCAAGAAGCCGACATGGCGCAGGCTGGCGACGGTTTTGGCCTTTTGCTAAACGGCCGTTGGCTGCCCCTGCCCGGAGACCCCCAGCGTCATCCCCCAGACCTCGCCGTTCGCCGCTGGCAGCGCTACAAGTCATTGTTCATGATATGGGCAATATGCTGAAACAAGCACCCCGTCTTGGCCGGCAGGTAGGGCATGGACTATGGCAGTTGCGCCGCTATCCCACAGCCTTAGCCGGGCTGTCTATTATTTTTATTCTGTTAGGCAGTATTGTATACACCGTCAGAACCATTCCCCTGGCCGAAGCCATCCAATTATGGCGGGGGGATGAAGCAAGGGTACAGGAAAACCCACGGTATGCCCGGCCGCTCTGGTTCAACTTCTTCTCGCAGAAAAAGCTGCCGGCCACTATCGTGATGGATAACCGGGAGGGTGATGGGGAAAAAACCGTTACGGTGCTGCCTGAATTTACAGAAATTGTTTTGACCTATACCTTTGATTTCATGTATGATGACTTTCCCCAGGAGCCAGTCCTTTACTTTTATCTTCAACAAAACGCCCGATTGCCGCTGACCACCATGACCTGGATAACCCCAGACGGTCGTGAGATTCAGTTAGGCCAGCAGTCACCGCGCCACGGCCTACGGCACCGCTTTTCTGAAGACAGGCGGCTGCTGCGTCGTTTAGGGGGGCTCTCACCGCAGCAGGGTTTGTTTGCCGACCCGAACGCAGCCGAGCCGGTTCCGCTTAAAGGGGAATACCAGTTACAAATTCAGACGCTCATGTTTGATGAAGCGGCTGAATTTGATGCCAAGTTTATACTATACGGCCAGGTGCATGGTTGGGCCGGCACCGATTCGCGCCGCCGCGATTTGAGCGTGCCCTTATTATGGGGCGTCCCCATTGCTCTCTCTTTCGGTTTATTGGCCGCGCTGGGGACAACCGTTTTAACCATGATAATCGCGGCTGTTGGCGTCTGGTGGGGTGGCTGGCTGGGCAGCCTGATACAGCGGCTCACTGAAATAAACATGGTTTTGCCTGTTTTTCCTGTACTGGCCATGTATACCGCTTTTTTTACGGTACGTATCTGGGAGGTACTGGGGTTGGCCATTTTGTTCTCTATTTTTGGCAGCGGCATCAAAACATACAATGCTCTTTTCTTACAAGTGAAGGAGTCGTCATACGTGGAGGCGGCCCAGGCGTATGGGGCCAGCAACCTACGTATTGTGCTCCTTTACCTGATTCCGCGTGTCGCCCCCATCCTGATTCCCCAAATCATGATTTTGGTACCGGCTTACGTCTTTTTAGAAGCGGCGCTTGCCTTTTTGGGTCTGAGTGATTTATATTTGCCCACATGGGGCAAAGTGATTAACGATGCTCATATGGCCGGGGCGTTGGTTAGTGGCCATTATTACTGGATTTTACAGCCGGCCGTTTTGCTTATGCTGACGGCGTTTGCTTTTGCCATGCTGGGGTTTGCTCTGGACCGAATATTTAATCCCCGTTTGCGGCAAATGTAACGATTACTGAACGTTCGTCGAAAACCTGTCCGGCCATCGACTCCCCCCTTGCTGCCGGACGATATTTGCAAAAAGCCGCTCCTGTGTAAATGTAACCCAGGTTGTTAACCTGGAAAAGTAGCAGGTTGCCAACCTGCTACTTTTCATTCATTTGTTGGTGCGGCGCGGCGCTTGTTGTCTCCTGTGTAATATAAACATATTCGTGTAGTAGGGAGACAGAAAACTACCAAATACCAAAATCACCAGTCATTTGAGCTAGATTTTGCCGCTTACTACAACATTTTGAACTATTCTTGTGTTATGGTGGCAGGATGACGCTCCTGCTACCTCACTATCAAGTGGCTGCCGCTGCCCTGGTTATTCTAGTTTTTCTGACTGGTCTATTCTTTCTGCTTGGTCGGGAGCGAAATAGGGTAGGGCGGTCGTTTCGCCTGGCTTCGCTCATTGTCGGCGTTCTGCTGTTTGTGCTTTCGTGTCCTCTGCTCTTATACCTGGCGTATGGGTTTTATCTCCACATTATTTTTACACCACAAGTCCCGGTAGGGGAGGTGCAGGCTGTGGCCCTGGCGGATCTTAACGGCAGCGGTTATCTGGATGCTTATCTGGCCGTTGGCGGCGGCAGCAGCAGTTTTTATAATTATTCTCGGCCTGACCGTATTCTGTTCAATGAGGGTCACGGCCGTTTCTACGACAGCCAGCAGGAACTCAGCACATGGCATACCAGCTCGGTAGTTTTGGGCGACGTAAATGACGATGGGCATGTCGATATACTCATCAGTCCCGGCCCCGGCCTGCGTCTGCACCTCAATAATGGTTACGGCCGTTTCGACAGAGGCAGCTTTGTTTTGCCTGACAGCGCCGCCGTATCAGCCGGCCTGAACGCGGCCTTGGCCGACCTGAACGGCAACGGCCGTTTGGATATTGTGGCCTGCTGTGGCCTCAGGGTCTGGCTCAACGAAGGCCACGGCTATTTTCCCCGTAGCCACCAAACGCGGCCTCTGTCCGGCCGGGCGGCGATAGCCCTGGGCGACCTGAATGGTAATGGCTTCCCCGATGCCTTCATTGCTCCCGCTGGCTATGTCAACCAGGACGGCAGCAGGGAAGGGACCGCTAACAGCGTCTGGTTCAACGACGGGCAGGGCCGTCTCAACGACAGCGGCCAGCAGTTGGGCCAAATGGAAAGCACGGCCGTCATTCTCGGCGACTTAAACGGTAACGGTTTTCTGGATGTGGTTGTCGGCAATGACGGCGCAGACGAAATCTGGTTCAACGAGGGCGCTGCCAATTTTAGTAACAGCCGGCAGCAGTTGGGCAACGGCCGTACCCGAGCCCTTTTTCTGGCGGATTTGAACGGAAACGGCTATCTGGACCTGGTTATTAGCAGCACAGTAAGTGGCCAGGTCTGGCTCAATGACGGCAGCGGTCGGTTTGAGGTGGGGCAGCAAATTGATTATGAAGCTGATGAAGCTATCGCTGTGGGCGACGTGACCGGGGACGGCATCGTCGATATTTTTGTGGCAGGCGTAGAATCGTATCAGGTCTGGCGGGGGCAGGGCAACGGCCGTTTTATGGCCGATCCCCGTGCCAATTTCCGCTAGCGGCCTCGTTGTGCTTGGAGGAGGTACAGACCATGTTTTGGTTCAAGTTAAGTAAATATAGACGGTTGTGGCGGCTGGTTTTTCTGCCGCTGTTGTTTGTCGCCATCAATGGTCCCTGGTTTTTTGATCTTATGTGGGCCCCAGCCCCTTACACCTGTTTACCACCTAATATTCGACTAGACGAGACCTTTTGTGGCGGTGCTACCCAATCAATTGGTCCATTTTTCCTGTCTATTCTCAGCGAGGTCATCACTATGCTTGGTAACTGGATGGCCGGTATTTTCAATATTTCACCCCTTCTTTTTTTCTTTTTCCTGCTTTCGCTCGTTTTGCCGCTCGGTAGCGCGCTGATCTTGATTGTGCGGCAAGAGCAGGGGCGCTGGCAGCAAGCCCACATTTGCCTGCTGGCCCTGGCCGCCGGCGCTACGCTATTGCTGATGGTTAGCAGCATTACCCACCAGCGCCCGGCGCTGTGGGGCATCTGGCTCTATCTCATTACCACCGTTACCTGGCTGATTCTAGAAACGTTTACTCGCCATCGCACGTCGGAGCCTGCTCTATGAATAAGCTATCCTTACCACACTACGTCTCAGGCGGCAGAAGGAAGCAGTGGATGGTGAGTAATGCTCATCCCTAAAAATGGAGGTGTTTGGTGTCATCATTCCACCACAACAAACTTTACTGGCGCATCACGTTTTTGCTCTTATGCGGTATCGCGCTTGTTGGCCCTTGGTGGTTCGACAGCACGGCGAGACTGGGTGGAGACTGTTTACCCGGCTTTCCGCTTGATAGGGATTGGTGTGCCAGCCCCAGAGCAGGGTTGTGG
>JAWOIM010000776.1:0-4231 GCA_046484685.1 Chloroflexota bacterium
TGCCGAAGGCACATTCGACAATACCAACTGTACCGACCTCAACAGCCCCTGCGCTACCATCCAACACGCCCACGATCAGGCCACGGCCGGGGATACAGTTCTGGTGGCCGGCGGTACTTACAATGATGTGGTCACGCGCACGGTCGGCTCTGACACATTCCTGCAAACGCTGGTGCTCAACAAGGACATCACCATTCTGGGCGGTTATGATGAGGTCAACGCCTATGAAATTCGTGAGCCGATTACGCGCACGACCATCCTGACCGGCGAAGACAACCGGCGCGTTATCTACGTGAGCGAAGGCATTACCGTTAACCTGCAAAGCCTGTACGTTACCGCCGGTAATGCCGGGGACGAGCTGCTGGGCGGCGGCCTTTACAACGCCGGGGCCACGCTCCATATCAGCGGCACCTGGCTCATCAACAACGCCGCCCAAACGGGTGGTGGCCTCTACCATACCAGCGGCGAGCTAACTATCAACAGCAGCGTCCTGGCCGGCAACAGCGCCGATGATGGAGCCGGCCTCTATGCGGCTGCGGGCACGGTCTGGCTGGAAAATGATACTTTTGCCGACAATACGGCCGGTGGCACGGGCGGCGGTTTGTACCAGTCAGACGGCAGCGTGCAGTTGGTCAACACCATCTTTGCCAACAACAGCGCCATCACGAACGGAGCCGCTTTTGTCGGCGGGACAGCAGTTCTGACCGACAGCCACAACCTCTACCATGAAAATGGAGCCGATGAAACCAACTTTGTGCCCACCGACAGTATCAGCGGTGATCCGGAGTTTATCAGCAGCTTCTACCAGATCAGCGCCAATTCGGCGGCCAAAGATACGGGCACGTCCGCTAACAGCCTGGTTCGTTATGTGGACGGGGGCCTGGACTTTGAACTGGAGCCGCGCCTGCAAGGCATTGAGGTGGATATTGGGGCCGATGAACGGCTGCAAATCCCCAGCTTTACCTTTGCACCGACGCCGCTGTCGGCCAATATCGAGGCGGGCAGCAGCCATGTCTACAGCCACACGCTGCGCAACACGGGCGACTTTGTCGACAGTTACAGCCTGATGCTAGACAGCGTCTCTATCCCGCCCGGTGGCGCCTGGACCCACGTCTTGTCGCCCACGGCCGGCATCACCTTTACCCTGGAAGTGGGCGAAGCGATTTCGGTCACACTGGTGGTAACGGGCACGCAGCCGGGTTATACCGATGAGTCTACGATTACGGCCAACAGCCAGACCGGCCTGACGCGCAGTGTAGTAGACACCACCCAGGTCAACCAGATGGCCGGCGTAGAGATCGGTGACTCCGAAAGCGGCACAGGCGCTCCGGGGCAAACCATTACCTATAATCATACGCTGACCAATACCGGCGACGGGCCTGACCAATACACCCTCTCCTACTTTGGTGATACACCGGCCGGTTGGGATATTGGTATCCTGCCTGACGAGACAGGATTTGTCTCGCCGGGGGATACTATCGCCTTTATGGTGAGCATTACCATTCCCATGGACGTACTGAGCGGCACAGTCCACCAGGTGCATATTCAGGCCGCATCACAGGCCGACCCCTCTGTCACCGATACGCTAACCGATACGACAACTGTTCTGGCCCTACCCGGCTTGAGCCTGGTTCCGGATAATGAGCGGACCATTTCTTCGGTCAATGTGACCGAGGTTTACAGCCACACTCTGACTAATCTGGGTAACGGAGAGGAACTGGTGGACCTCAGCTTCAGCAGTTCGCTGCCGGATTGGGGCGTGGCCGTGGAGCCAACCAGCGTCACCCTGCCCCCCTTTGGTGAAACCACCGTCTTTGTCAGCGTCACGGTTCCGCTCAACGGCGGCGGCCAGACCCATACGGCCGTTATTACGGCCACCGGTTCCAGTGGGGTGACGGCCACAGCCGTGAATACCACCACCGTCAGCCTCGTCCGCTCCGTTCTGATTGAGCCGGACAATACGGTTACGGCCGAACCGGGTGAAACGGTTATCTTCCAGCACACCGTCACCAACACCGGCACGATTGCCGACAGCTACACGCTGACGCTGGCGGGCGACTGGGCCGACTCGGTTGTGCCGGCCGCACTCAACCTGGATGTAGGCGAATCAGCGCCGGTAACGGTCACGGTCATCGTGCCGCCCACGGCCGA
Organism: Chloroflexota bacterium; assembly: GCA_046484685.1. Classification (GTDB taxonomy): domain Bacteria; phylum Chloroflexota; class Anaerolineae; order Promineifilales; family Promineifilaceae; genus SLGK01. The sequence goes on from JAWOIM010000776.1 coordinate 2,152, forward strand.
ACCACCCACCCAAAATGTGACCACCGTCACCGTCTCTTCTGATAGTTCAGACGCCGAAGACAGCGCCACCGATACCGTCTTGGTAGGCACACAGGAGGATCGTGGCCTGCTGCTGACGCCGGAAACAGACGGGGCCAGCGGTATGCCGGGCGAACTGGTTGTCTATGAACACACGCTGCTCAACAGCGGCACTGTGGTCGAGACGGTCGAATTGAGCGGCTTGTCAGACAACGGTTGGCTGGTAACGGTCACGCCTGAAAACGTGATGCTGGCGGCCGGTGAGGAAACGGCCGTTTCGGTCGCCGTTCAGATTCCCAATGATGCCACCCTGGGCACGGTTGATGTCACCACCGTCACCGCTGCCAGCAGTGATGGCGTGGTAGAGGCAACGGCCGTGGACACCACCACCGTCGGCCAGATCGTCGGCGTAGAAATCTTCCCCGCCTGGGAGTTGACGGGCACGGCCGGCAGCAGCGTCGTCTTCACCCATACCGTGCGTAATACCGGTACCGACAGCGACACCTTCACTATCGGTGGGCAGAGCAGCCGCAACTGGCCGCTGACCCTGCCTGATCCTGTTACCATTCCCGCCGGGGGCGAGACAACCATCTTTGTGGAACTGCTGCTGCCGGCGGCCGCCGGTGGCCTGTCCGACGTCATTACGGTAACGGCGACCTCGGCACTTGATCCGGCCGTTATGGCCGATGTGGTCAACCGGGTTACGGTTGAAGGGCCAACCGGCGACATTGGCGTCAGCATCACGCCTGACAACAGTGAGACCGGCGATCCCGGCACCACCGTTTTCTACAACCATATCGTAGAAAATACGGGCAATATAGCCGAAACCTTCGCTTTTACGCTGCAATCGAGCCAGGGCTGGGCCGTCGATGCCGAGTTTGATTATCTGACTATCCCCGCCGGACAAAGCAGCCCCATTCAGGTGGCCGTCACGGTTCCGGGCAGCGTAGCCGCCGGCACGGTCGATGTCACCACCATCACCGCCCGCTCCCTGTCTGACGACACCATCTTCGATACGGCGACGAACACCACCACGGCCGGTGAGCAAAAGCTTTACCTACCCATCATTGTCCGGGCGCAACCCATCGTTCCCCCAGACCCCACGCCGACCCCCACCCCGGATCCGGGATTACCCACGCCCACGCCGGTTCCGGGCACACCGACCCCCACCGCCACGCCAATGGGCTGTCCCACCGGCATTGACCTGGTTGTACTCAGTATCATTGTCGAACCGGCTTCACCTATCGGTGGTCAACCGGCTATGGTCCACGTCACCATCATGAACCAGGGAACCAATAACGTGCCCTTCGGCAACAACTTCTACCTTGACTTCTACGTGGATCGTATTCCCCAGCCGCTGCTGGTCGGGGATATCACCTGGGGGGTGCAGGGTCGTTTGCTGACCGTGGGCACACCGGTCACCTTTAGCAGTCCCTACACCTTTAACAGCGGCACGCGCCAGCTTTATGCCCAGGTAGACACAGACAACACGGTGCAGGAGTGTGGCAATGAGGACAACAATGTTTTAGGGCCGGTCATCATTAATGTCAGCGGCCAGTTCCAGGAGGCCACACCGCCACCGGTGCGCATCCTCCCCGAACCCCGCTCTACGCCCACGCCGGAGGGGTTTGAGCAAGAGGTTCAGCCCATTCCGCCGGGTGATGAGACAGAGAGGCTGCTGCCGCTTGTAACGCCTTCGCCCACGCTTACGCCGCGTCCCGAAGGATAAGCAGTTAGCAGAAAATGGGCTGCCGGTTACTGATAACCGGCAGCCCATTGAACGAGTATATTGGCCCCGCACCAACCAGAGATTTAGCACCTCTAAACCCGTGATCAGACTTCGAAAGGGTAAGGTATGGACCTGGGAGCGTCGGGTGAGAACACAAGCGCAGCTAGAAGCCTGGGTCGCCGAAGTGCGGCGCAAGCACGGGCTGCCTGAAAAGCCAACAATCGCCGAGCGATAAATCGCCCGGCTGTATGGTTTGGTCCAATCTTTGCCGCCCTGTTACCATTCAGGTGTAGGGGCAACCCTTGTGGTTGCCCGCATCCGGGCAGGCACAAG
>JAWOIM010000010.1:0-5110 GCA_046484685.1 Chloroflexota bacterium
AGTCTGAAACCGGGCAAACGCTGTTCACCCTGCGTTTTCCGCCGGTGGCGGCTGATGCCCAACAGTTGACCCTCCAGCTAACGCTGGAGGCCAGCCGAGAGGCAGACCGGACCTTGATGATGGATTTGAACGGCCGTCAATGGGGAGATGTGTGGTCGCTTGACGAGACAATTCAGATTGGCGATTGGCCGGTGCGGCTCACGCAGGCGCGACTGGCCCCGCCTAACCAGGAAGCGGACGGTCCGCCCTCCGCTTTTGCCCGCCTGGAAATAACGGCCGAACCGATCCTGGCGTCCGGCGTGTCGTTAGGCTGCCTCTTTATCCGTTGGGAAGACAGCACGGGGCCAGGCAGCGGCTGCAGCAGCAGTTCTGAGCAGATTGTGGCCTACATGGATTTACCCGAGGGCCTACCAACCCAGCCACAGCTTCTGACCATCAATGGGTCACTCTACCTGGACGGACCGTGGCAGTTTACCTGGTCGCTGCCGGGCGCAGCGGCCGTTTCACCCACAGCCACACCTGATACAGCCGCTCTCCTGCCCCAACCCTTGACGCCCATCTTTACGGCCCCGGCCATCCATCTATGGCCGGCCGCCTGGCGAACGGACGCGTTTCAATGGGCTGAGAATGGGGACTGGTTTGGTTTTGGCGTTGGGGCTGAGGAGCCAGAAAACGGCCGTTCCTCAAACGGACTTCTAGGCCACATCCATTTTCTCAATCTGCAAAGCCAGGAAGTTTGCCCCTTCCCCCATGACCAGGACGTTACGGCGCCAATGTTGGGCTGGGGGACAGACGATACGGCCGTTGTCTATAACGTCGAACAACTCGGTGCCGGCTGGTGGGGCGTACCCTGTACCGACGCCTGGCAGCCTGCTGCCGACATCACCGGTGTCTACCGACCGTCCCACCCTTTCAGCCCTGTTTCGCCTGACGAGACTTATCGGGTTGAGGCGCTGGTAACTGAAGAGGGACAGGGCAACATCTGGATCAACCTGAGCCTGATTGAACAGGCATCCGGGCTGGCGGTTAACAATTTTACCTACCTGCATAAAGGCAGTTTGCCCAATCTCGTTATTAACGTCTGGCATTTGCGTGAAAATCCGGACGCCGGTTACTGGCTGGACAATGAGACTTTCCTCGTGCCCATCACGCTGGATCAGGGGCCGCTGCTGCTGACCACCGGCGGCGAGGTGGTTAATCTGGCCCGCGACCTGTTTGGCGTGCCGGAACGGATTGGCCAGCAGGGAGAATTTTTGCTGACGGCGGACGCGGTCTACCAGCCTGACACTGACACCTTTGATTTTCTCTTATCTTCCACTTTCGATATCAGCGCCGCCCCGCCCGCCTTGCTATACCACGGCGACGGCGGTATTGTGGAGCAGTTACCGGCCGACGCCATACAGTTCGTTTTTTCAGCAAACGGCCGTTGGCTGGCCGTTTATCCCCTGGCAGCAATCAGCAGCAGCCGGGGTTACTATGATCGCTGGCTGCGACCGGTTAAACCGGCCGGTACCGATGATTATGTTCTGCTGCCTGATGAGACCCACCGCTATCGTCATCTCGACGCCAACTGGGAACGACTGGCCGTGGTAGACAGCGTCACCGGCCGCGTCACTATTCAAACCTTCCCCAACGAAACGCCGCTGGCTGTTTGGACCACGGCTGAGTACACCCTGCACGATGCGGCTGCCTGGTCACCAGACGGCCGTTTCCTCCTGCTTAGCGGGACGCACAAAGAAAGTGGGGAAGATGGGCTGTTTTTGATAGAAACTGGTTCTTAGGGTTCATCCAAAATGGCATGGTTCATTTTGAGCAAAATCAACTTTACAAATTGTCTGACTGTAGCCGCGGTTTCCTAACCGCGCCCCAGAGACGCGGTAGGGATACCGCGGCTACAAATTGTAAAGGACATTGTTCCTCTTTTGAACCATGTCTCCAAAATTAACTTTTGACTTTTGGTTTGTAGTAACCGCTTTAGCGGGGAGGGCGGCTAAAGCCGCTACTACAAACTTGTTTTGGGGCGAACCCTTAGTGGTGCAAGGCACTGGTCGGAAGCAATTTTGATACCCGAAACCGTGTGGCCAGTGCCTCGCCCCGCTGTGGATCACTGCCTCTGGTTCAGTTGATACATGATGTTCAGAAAACCAATCCAGAAAAAGGTAGCCACGAGAAAAAATGGCCACCCTAAACCCAGATTGCCGGCCACACTGCTCGTCAAGGTATCGAAAATCAGATAGGCGACCCAAAGGAAGGTGAAAACAAGTGCCAGTGGTAAAAAGATATTGTGCTGGCGCACGAGTAATTTTGTCATTTGAAAGGTTCTCATTTCATCTTCTACCGTCAAGGGTACGGCTACTTCTTCTAGCTGCTGTTGAGCGGCGGCGCGTTCGGCCAGCTTGGCCAGTTGGGGATCGGCCGTTAAGTGGGCTTCGACCAATTTACCCTTCAACTTTGTTCAGAGTAAGCCGTGAAACGTGTTGCGTGATTGAAAAACCCTCACGTTCCCTGCTTTGTTACATAACTGTTACATCATGTAACGAAACTGTTACATAGACCTATTGGTGTTGTTACATTCATCTGGTATGGTTTAATGGATATTGTAAATCTGGTTCGACAAACCTGTTATGTTAGGGAACCATCAAAAGATATCTAACAAAACTTGCCTATAGAACTACTAGCAAATATTTGCCTGCGTAAATTTTGCAACGAGGAGGTATTAGATGAACAAATCAAAGGTTTTTATTCCACTCTTAGTATTCGGAGTATTTTTAGCCATAAATTTAAGTACCTTGATAGCCGAAGAGTCCTTTGCTGGGCTAGTAATACCAGAATTAGAGGTAACACCGGATGAAGCGAGTGAAAATGATTTGGAAAAATTTGTTGAACTCGCTTTTAATGAGCAAATCACTGTGCTTCAGACACAAAAATTTTATGAAAGCCTTACTGATCAACAGAAGGAAATGGTATCTAACTTTGTAGCCATAAAAGCCGATATCCCCCTAGAGGAATGGGAGCGAGAACGAGAATCATATCAAAGTGCATTTGCTCCGGTATCATCGGAAACTTTGCGTAACCAATCTTCTACTTTATCTACAGAGTTGTGGCGTCAGCCGATTGAAAACACCTGGACAACAGGCTATCCACCAGGTCATGCTTTTGCTGCCTTTTATTATATTGACCCATATTGCGAAGGAGGTCCCAATCCAGATCCAGATGACGATTGGATGTTCTATTTTCCTATAAGTTATTCAATGAATCCAGACGGTTTGCGCTGGACCTCAGATTCGGCGCAAGTTTACCTTGCTTTTATGACAGCGTATGGTGGAGATTTGAATGGATTTGCATACACATGGGAGCAAGTACGATTATGTATTGGCACAGGGGGTGTTACTGCTGCAGGTGGGCCTAATAATGTGAGCAATAACCTATTTGTTCATCCCAATAATTGAAATGGTAAGTGATTAGATGAAAAACTACATGTATATGACGAACCTGACACACGTGTCTCGAGAAAAATTGGGATTACTCTATCTTTTAAGCATGCTGACTATTGTTCTAATAGCATCGGCATGTAGTTGGCATAAGCCATACCACGATACACCGTTAATGGCATTGACTGAGTTTCCCGGCTATGTCAGCGCACAAACGGTTGAATTTGTAACTGTTTTGCAGGAAGAAATGGTGGCTGATGGACTGGTTCTGCTTTACCAATTCCCTGATTCTACCCAGCCGGCCGGCCACACTGCCCGGCATTGTCTGGCTACTACTTTTGTCACACAGGAACAGCATGGCGGTTGGCGAGCGCAATCGGCCAGCAAATTGGGCTGTAGCCGGTTGAATGAACAGGATTTTTCGGCCATGTTTACCGTTGGGGGCAATGTGACCGATTTAACGACTGCCTATGGCTGGAGCCAGGAAGGGGATCGGGTGCAGGTTGAGTGGTCGGATAAACGGATTGATCTGGTGTCACTTGTGGACAACACCTTCTTACTCTCTCGCGCTGAGACTGTCCCGGTAAACCAGATCCAATTGCTACACCAGGATGGAACTGTCTTGGACAGCATTGTTTTTGGAAATTAGTAAACACCACAACTGAAATCCTGAAGACCTGACAGGTCGGCAATCATGGATTGCACCAGACCTGTCAGGTTTGCGGGTTTGCGCCTACAGTGTCAGGCAGTAGCCAAAGCCGCGCACCGTGCGCAGCAGATTGGGGTTGGCCGGGTCAGTTTCGATCTTGCCGCGCAGCCGCTGCACGTGGACGTCCACGGTGCGCGAATCCTCCGCGTACTCATAGCCCCATACCTGGCGCAGCAGCGTCTCTCGCCCCACGACCCGCCCCGGCTGCCGCATCAGGTAGCGCAGCAGGTCGAACTCTTTGGGGGTCAGGTCGAGCGGCTGGCCGGATAGTTGGGCGCGGCGCCCTTTTTCCCACAGGTGCAGCGGGCCGCAGATAAGCGGCCGTTCCTCAGCGCCGGGTTGAGCCGGGGCTGCCTGCTGCTCAATCAGGCGGAAGATGGCCCGCACCTGGGCCAGCAGCGTGGCCGGTTCAAACGGTTTGGTCATATAGGCATCGGCCCCCAGTTCCAACCCTACCCCTTTTTCCCAATCGCTGTCTCTGGCGGTGAGCATGAGGATAGGCAGGTAAAACGGCCGCTGCCGCAGCCGCCGGCACAGCTCATAACCATCTATGTCGGGCAGCATCAAATCCAGAATGAGCAGATTAGGCGCAGGGGTTTGGGCCAGGGCGAGCAGGGCTTCCTGGCCGTGGTGATACTCGGCTCGTCATCAACAATCAGAATGCGTTTGTTATCCATAACAAATAATTCGACGCAGAGAAACAGAGAAAACCTCTGCTCCTCTGCTCCTCTGCTTCTACTTCGGCCAGGCTCAGCACAAGTCTGCGTCAATTTTTTAAGAGAAAAGAAACTTCAACGCCGCTCTCATACCCTTCCGGCGGACTTTTGATTTCCAGGCGGGATTGGTGCAGTCGTAAAATTTCGGCGCTGATGGCCAGACCCAGGCCGCTGCCCGGTTCATCCGGACGGGAGCGGTAGAGCCGCTCGCTGACGTGGGGCAGATGGGCCGGGGGGATGCCGGGGCCGCTGTC
>JAWOIM010000319.1:0-2907 GCA_046484685.1 Chloroflexota bacterium
GGCTGGCTGACTGCAGAGTATAACGGCATGCCCATGCTTGAACACAGCGGCCTTTTGTCCGTCTATTATGCCGACATGGTATTGCTGCCTGAAACGGGACATGGTCTGGTGCTGCTGTACAACATCAATTCAATGCCCTCCGCCCTGCTGGCCTTCCCCCAGGTCAAAGCGGGTTTGATTGACATCATTACCGGCAGCCAGCCACCTGCTAATTCATTTACCGTACAGACCTACAGCCTCATTATCAGTCTGATTGTGCTGTTAAGCGTTCTCCTGGCCCTACGCAGTTTGACACACCTGTCACAATGGCCGCAGCGACAGGGGCAAACAGCGTTCATACGCCTGCTGCCGGGGCTGGCCTGGAAGTTTACACCTCTCATTATTCTGCTGCTGCTGCCCCCACTGACCGCCTTTTCCGGTCGCGTGTTCAGCAGCGGCCAGCTTTTTCGATTTATGCCGGATATTTATCTCTGGCTGGGCGCAGTTGGTATTCTGGGCAGCATCAATGGCCTGGCACGCCTCTATCTATATAAAAGAGTTCCCCCTATAAAACGCCGTACCCAGAACAACCAGCAGACCGACAATTGAGAGGTAGGCAAACAGATCCCCTATACGCGGATACAGAGTGGTGCTATTTGACGTAGGTACGGCCGCAACGAGTGTATGCGTATCGGCCGTAAAGTAATCGGCTTTGCGGGCGATCGTCCTGCCCAGCCCATCGGCAGCCGAGGATACCCCCTGGCTTGTAGGCCGGATAATGTTAACCCCGTTCTCTATAGCCCGGAATCTTGTCAGGTAATCATGCCAGTCGGCCACCGCAGCCCAGTCATTCGAAGGTATCAATAATATGTCCACATTGAGACGCCCGGCCTGGGCTACCAGTTCAGGGAATAAGTCGTCCTGGCAGATAATGGTGGCCAGCCGGCCGTAGGCTGTATCAATAGTTGGCATGTCACCAGGACCAGGTGTTTCGGGGTCGCCGGGTGTGGGTTTGGCTTTATGGTAATCCCAGGCCAGGCTGCCCGCAGGCGTAAACATCACGGCCCGATTCTCAACATAACGCCGGCCGTCAGCCATATCTGTTGTGTCTAAAGCGATCTGCAGGTAGGCACCGGTAGCGGCCGCAACTTCACCCGCCCTGGCTAAAAATATCTCTTCATCTTCCTTAGATATGTTTACCGCACCCTCGGACCAAACAATGATCCGGGCACCGGCTTCTGCTTCTTGTTCCGTCCGGGCAAATAAGTCATCAATAATGGCGGCCGTATCCCCTTGTTCGTGCAGATGCCTATCCAATACGATGGCCGCCATGCGAACTGTATCGCTCTCAGGCGTAAAGAAGGTCAGGCGTATGCTGCCAAATATCATAACGATCACGATTATGACAACAAATGACAGGACCGGCGTTTGAGCCTGGCTGAGAATGAACTCTCGCTCCCACAAAGCGTTAACAACTGAGGCAAACCAATACATCAGGAACACAATGCTCCAGATGCCAAACAGGGATGTGAGCTGTAACAGGGTTAACGATGACTGCGAGTAAGCTTCTGCCCCAGAAGTACCAATCGGATTACCGATAGTGGCCAAAAAGCCGATGCTTACGGATGCCAAAGGCAAAACGAGGCAGGAAGCGACACCATCCAAACGCCTCCAGACCCAGCGGTCGATGGCAAACATCACCATATAGGCCACGGCAATACCGGCCAGCGTCAGGTATAATTCCAACCCGGAGAAGGGTGTAAATCCACCCCTAAAGGCTATCCAGTTACCCATAAATACGGCCGCACCGATTGCCGGCAGCGCAATGAGCGGACGAACCGTCCGCGAAAAGCGCAGCAGAAACAACGGCGCTAACCAGCCGGCGAAAAACAGCGGCGTTTGACCATGAATAAACGGTAACATGCAGGCACCGGCCAACAGCCAAAGCCCGGCAAAATTATTTGATAGGTTTGTTTGTTGTTTTTTCATAGTTGATATCCTCGATTAGACCTGATTATTTCCTGAACAGTTGTTCTATTTTATGGAATTAGGTACAATGGGGCAACAAAAAGGAGGTTCATCATGCAACAACTGACCCGACAGGACGCCCGCCGTTTGGCCCTTTCCCGGCAGCGTTTGGATGCCTGGCCACGGCCGTCACCTATTGACCGGCAGACTATCCTCGATCTATTTCGTCGCCTGGGCTGCGTGCAGCTTGACCCCATTCGCCACGTAGAACGGACCCACCTGTTGGTGCTGTGGAGCCGGTTGGGGGTGTTCGATCCCGACCTGTTGGAGCAGTTGCGCTTTACGGAGCGGGCTGTTTTTGAATATTGGGCCCACGCCGCCTCTCTGGTCCTGACCGAAGAGCGGCCGGTGCACGAGTGGCTGATGCGCCGGCAGGCGCAAAAGGAAGCGCCGGCCTGGTTTGAAGAACACCATGAAGCGTTTATACCGATCCTGGCCCAAATGCGGGCGCAGCTTCAAGAAGGGCCAAAGCTGGCGCGGGAACTGGATTTGGACGAGGGTCCGCGCCATAACGGCCGTTGGTGGAGCAGTAGTTACGTCGGTCGTTTACTGCAATATTTGTGGACACGGGGCGAGGTGATGGTTTACGGCCGTCCCTTCAATAATCATCGCCAATGGGGACTGGCCGACGATTTTTGGCCGGCGGGCACACCCCGTGAAAGCTGGAGCGATGAGCAGGTGACCCATTTTGCCGCCCAAAAGGCGGTACGGGCCTTAGGCGTAGCCACCGAGCGCCAAATCAAGCAGCATTATACACGCGGACGGTATCCTAAGTTGGCCGCCGTCTTAAAAAAGCTGGTCAAAGAGGACCTATTGCTGCCGGTAACGATCACGGACGGGACCGAGCCGCTGCCCGGCCAATGGTATCTACACCGGGATGATGCCGACTTGTTGGCCCAA
>JAWOIM010000377.1:0-4882 GCA_046484685.1 Chloroflexota bacterium
TGTGTAATAAATAGAGACAATGGGTATGCCAGACACTGGTTACTGTACGCGAAGCGGTCGCTCAGCAACATTACTGCCTACTGCCTACTGACTACTGACTACTGACTACTGACTACTGACTACTGACTTAAACCGTAACAAAGCCACGCTTTTTAATGGTTTGGCTGAGAACGGCCGTTAAATCATCCCCCTCATTGATCACATAGGAAACCATTCCTCCGGCGGCCAGCAAATTGGCCAACGGGACTGAGGAGTGCGGGTCCCCAAACGATTCCCCATTGATCAGCACCGATACCACGCGCAGGCCGCGCCGGGCCAACTGTCGGGCAGCGGCGGCCCATTTTTCATCCGACGTAGGTGTCACCACAATGAGGGTGGTTCCCCGCGCAAAAAGATGTGATTCTGCATTGAGCATATCCTGAATGGGTATTTCCCCTTTGGCTCGCAGCACGGCCAGCGTCTCCAAAATGCGGTTAAGCTGTCGTTCCCCCCGGTCTGCCTGTACGATCTCATTCGACTGGCCATAGCCCAGCATACCCACGGCCCGATCCTGACGCAGAAAATATTGAGCCAGCGACGCGGCGGTGGCTACCGCATACTCCTCGGTGGAAGGAAGCATTGTTACCTGGTCAGGCTGCATCCAGGGCATCTCATCCAGATCAGGCTCAGGCAGGTCCTGCTGGCGCGGCGCCACGTGGCTCCACAGCGACATATCCAGGGCAATCCAGATGTCGGCCAGCGGATCCAGCTCAAACTCTTTGGCCATGAGCCGGTTGCGCCGGGCTGTAGAGGGCCAATGGATACGGCCGAAACTGTCGCCCGGCATATAATCACGCACGCCAGAGACGTTGGTGGTAATGTGGTGAGTGCGGCGGTGCAGGGCATCACCGCCGGGCAGAATGCCCATAGGCAAAGCAAAATAGTGAATCTCAAATGTTTGGGGATAAACAACGATGTGGGTAGTGGCTGACAGCTCCCGGTGCATGGGGAAAAGACCAAACGGGTCGCTGGTATTCAGGCGGAGGGGGCCAAGCCGATAACGACCTCGTTGACGGCAGACGGTCACCACCCGCCAGCTATATTGCTCCTTGTTGCCTATACTATGCACCACCTGGCTGGCAAAATGGCCGGGCAAATCGGAATAGTCATGTACTTCCAGCCACAATTTGGGTAGAAAGCTGGTGTTAGTGAGGGTAAAGCGTTCTTCGAGCGGACGGCCCACCTGGGTACGTCGAGTACGGGTCAGGCGGGAAATATGAAGCCAGTTGATACTGGCCCAGGCCCAGGCAAAAGAGGCAATAATCAACAGTCCCAGGACGTAGGCCAGGCTGTAAACCAGGTCGCGCCCGGTTAACAGGCCACCCACCAGTGCCCCTAACGCCAGCACAACGAGTATATTGCGGCGGTGATTGCCTTTCATGATCAGGTAGGGCTGACCTGCGCCCCGGGCACAGGCAGCTTATCTAAAATTTCTTGCACAATTTGTTCCGGTTCCACATCTTTGATACGGGCAGCCGGACCGACAATGATGCGGTGGCCCAGCGCTGCTTTAGCCAGCGCCTTCACATCATCAGGCAGCACATAATCTCGCCCCTCTACCGCGGCCCGGGCCTGGCCTAAGCGGTAAATGGCCAGCGCCCCGCGTGAGCTGGCCCCCAGGTAAACATCAGGATGCTCGCGCGTTTGGCGCACAATGTCCACAATGTACTCTTTGACCAGGTCGTCGAGGTAGATGTCGCGAACGGCCGTTTGGGCGGCCAGCAGTTCTTCCACCGACACGTCTTGGGTTAATGTATCAATCGGGTGCTGATGCTGCTGCCGTTCCAGCACCTCAATTTCCTTCTGTTTGGAAGCATACCCCAGCCTGATGCGCAGCAAAAAGCGATCTAACTGGGCTTCGGGTAGGGGAAAGGTGCCTTCATACTCAATCGGGTTTTGGGTGGCCAGAACCATAAAAGGGGGCTCAAGCGGGTAGGTACGGCCGTCTACTGTCACCTGTCGCTCTTCCATCGCTTCCAGTAGGGCCGATTGTGTTTTGGGGGTGGCCCGGTTGATTTCATCCACCAGTACAATTTGGGCATGAATAGGGCCTGGCCGAAACTCAAACTCGCTGGTTTTCTGATTGAACACCGAGACGCCGGTGACATCACTGGGCAGCATGTCGGGGGTAAACTGGATACGCTGAAACTTACAGCCGACGGAGCGGGCCAATGCTTTGGCCAGCATGGTTTTGCCCACGCCGGGCACATCTTCGATTAAAATGTGACCCTGGCAGAGCAGACCCAACACCGTCAACTGCACTGATTGCCGCTTGCCGACCATGACCTTTTCCACATTCTCAATAATACGATTAGCGATCGCCTGAATGTCAGCCATTAAATTTACTCCTTGAAAGTAGGAATTGTGAATTTACAAAAAGAGTGTTTGAAGTATAGCGGCTTTTATAGAAACGGGTAGGTATTTGGTGGCAAAATGGTGACATCCACGCTGATTTTAGGGAAAGTGTGGGGAAAACGTAGGGTAGAATTACTCTAGCATCTGGGGCAGTTTAGGATTTGGTTAGCAATCGGGCCAGAGAGGATAAAATTTATATGATGGGCACGGCCGAACTACCAAAGAAATAAAGGATACCTCGGCTACAGTAGCCTACAATTGCCGTCTACTGAAAAACCCTGAAAGTAAGACTCTCCCGTTCGCTTACACCCCCTATCTATGGTAAAATTAAGGGGTTGAGTGAGCCGTATTTAGTAACCGGTAATGTCGCGGAGCGACCGCTTCGCGTACAGTATTCAGCCAACAATCTTCAGCCAATAATATATTTGCTACGCAATACGCAATACGCACTATAAAAGGTAACTATGACGGAAATGGTAACAACAGTCAATCGCACGTATGATGCGGACAGTATTCAGGTATTAAAAGGTCTGGAAGCCGTACGGCGGCGGCCCGGTATGTATGTGGGCGGGACGGACGCCAAGGCGCTTCATCACCTGGTCTATGAAATCGTCGATAATTCCATCGACGAAGCCCTGGCCGGCCGCTGTGACCGGGTAGAGGTGACCATCCACAAAGATAACAGCGTCTCGGTGCAGGATAACGGGATTGGCATTCCGGTCAAAGAGCATCCCATAGAAAAAGTGTCGGCCCTGGAGCTGGTCCATACCACGCTGCATGCCGGTGGTAAATTTGATAATGACGCTTATAAAGTGTCAGGTGGGTTGCACGGGGTGGGCGCTGCGGCCGTTAATGCGCTCTCTGAATGGATGGAGGTTGAGGTCAGGCGGGATGGTGGTCTGTACCGGCAGCGGTATGAACGGGGTATTCCCCAGATGCCCGTGACCCGCATCCGCGACATGGAGCCGGACGAAGGCACGGGCACGCGCACCAGTTTCCGCTTTGATGATCTCATCTTTAAGGAAGAGGCCGATTACCGCTTTGAACTGTTGGTCAACCGTTTCCGTGAGATGGCTTTTGTGACCAGCAGTATCTTTTTGCGTGTCCGTGACGAGCGGCCGGAAACTCCCCGCGATATGAGCTTTTATTTTGAGGGGGGGGTCAAATCCTTTGTGCGTTACCTGAACCGCAGCCGTAAAGTGATCCATGAGCCAATGTATGTGCAGAAAGAGGTGGAAGGCATTGACGTAGAAGTGGCCATTCAATATACGGAAGGTATTGCCGCCTCGGAATTTGCCTTTGCCAATACCATCCACACGCCCGATGGTGGCTCCCACCTGACCGGCGTGCGTACTGCTCTGACGCGGGTGATCAACCAGTATGCGCGTAAACATAACTTTTTGAAGGAGAAGGAGAATAACTTCACCAGTGATGATACGCGCGAAGGGGTAACGGCCGTTGTCAGCATCAAACACCCCGACCCCCAATTTGAAAGCCAGACCAAGGTGAAGCTGATGAACCAGGAAGTGGCCGGCATTGTGGCCTCGGTCACGGCCGATGCTCTGACCACCTTCATGGACGAAAATCCGCGGGACGCCCGGCGCATCATCGAGCGCTGTTTGACCGCCTCCCGCGCCCGCCGCGCCGCCCGCAAAGCCCGCGAGCTGGTGATGCGTAAAAGTGCCCTCGACTCGATGACGCTGCCCGGCAAGCTGGCCGACTGCTCCGAGCGGGACCCGGCTAAATGTGAAGTGTATATCGTTGAGGGTGATTCGGCCGGGGGCACAGCCAAACAAGGGCGCGATCGCTATTTCCAGGCCATTCTGCCCTTGCGCGGCAAAATCCTGAACACAGAGCGGGCACGTCTGGACCGTATCCTGAACAATAACGAGGTCAAGGCCCTGATTGCCGCCCTGGGTGTGGGCATTGGCGAGTCGTTTGATATGGGGAATTTGCGCTATGGCCGTATCATCATCATGAGCGTAGACGGCGACGAACTGACCTTTATCAAAAACCCCGACGGCCAGGTCAGCGCCGTGCGCGTCGGCCCCTTCATTGACGAGCTGTGGGAAACGGGCGGCGATCCGGCCGCCTACCAGGTTCTTTGTTTTGACCCGCAGAGCGGGGCCACACGCTACAAGCCGATTAAGGCCGTCATCCGCCACGACCACGAGGAAGAACTGTATGAGATTGAGACGGCATACGGCCGTTCCGTGCGCGTCACGGGCGAACACAGCGTCTTTGTGGCCGACGAGCAGGGTCGCCCCGTTCTCAAACGTGGCGACGAGATAGAAATTGGGGATTTACTGGCCGCCCCGGCCCGCCTGCCCCAGGCCGGTCCCGGTCCTGACCGGCTGGACCTGCTGCAGCTCTTTTTGGGTGATGAAGCCCTGGAAGATGACCTGATGGTACGTGGCCCCGGCGTGGAAGCCTGGTACCGGGCGCAGGTGCGGCGTGAGTATGAGAATGATCCCCAATGGGTTGAGCC
>JAWOIM010000512.1:0-5715 GCA_046484685.1 Chloroflexota bacterium
CTGGGCATGATCACCTCCCTCACAGACGAGGAGCCATCGTCTGCGGTCCCTCGTTCAGCATCCAACACGCTGCCCGTGGAACTGGTTTGGCAGGCCGATGCGGAAACGGCCGTTAGTTACCGCGTCTTTTTGCATTTAGTGGGGCCGGACGGGACGTTGGTGGCTCAATCGGACGGGGAACCGGCCCAATGGCAGCGCCCCACCACCGGCTGGCTCCCTGGCGAAATCATTGGGGACGCCCATCAGCTTCATCTGCCGCCTGAACTGCAGCCCGGCAGCTATACGCTATTGGCGGGGCTGTATGAGCCTGTGTCCGGGGAACGGCTGGTCATGGCGGGCGGCGAAACGGCCGTTGTCGTCGCCAGTTGGGTGTGGGAATAAGGTGTTTATGCTTTCGAGGAGATGAGAACGGCCGCGGCAAAAATAGGGATGGCCAGCAAGACCGCCAGAAATAGATAAACCGTCAGTCCCACGGCCGCGCCGCTGATGCTGTCTGTGGCAAAGCCGACCAGGGGAATCAGAGAAATAAGAAAGTAGCCCAGGCAGCCCAGGCCGCCAATGGTCCGGTAAGGGGTCTCCCATTTGGAAGGGAAAATAGCGGCAAAGACTTGACTGGTAGCGCCGTCGATAACGGCCGTATACCCCTCTCCATTATATTGATATTTACATATATAAATGGGCACATGGACCAGCGAGACCGAACGCACAGCGCCGCTGCTGACTTTGTGGTTGTCGGCCAGCCACGTTTTTACCGTCTCATAGGGCACGGTGGGGTCCAGGGCATAGGCATCCAGGGCGTGGTCATAAGCAGTGATCGACCCGGCCGGAATGGTTAATTTGGTCAGTTCGGTGATTGAGGTGGCCGCCGCCGGCTCTAGAAAAACCTGCTCGGCTCCGTTCTCCTGGACGCGCACCATCCACATGGGAAAAAGCTGGTAGATTGTCTCGCTGATGGTGGCCTGCTCATCCAGCCCTTTGACCGTCGCATTGCCGGCCATCCAGCGGCGCAGCGCGGCCACCGCGTCTGGCTCGCGCACCGTTGTTTGCACGGCATAATGGATAACGACGCCGCTTTTATCGACAAAGTTATCGGTCTGGCAAAAACCGCAGGTGACAAACTGGGAGCCGGGGGCTACCTGTAAGGGGGCAGCACACTGTTGGCAAACCAGTTCGGCTGTAGAGATGTCGGATAGTGTGGGAATTGGCTCAGTCTGCATAGCTGCATTTTACATGGGTGTGGGGTAGTTGGCAAAGTTGGGGACGTATTGCGTATTGCGTATTTCGTAAAAGCCCTACGCAATACGCAATACGGAATACGATGATTCCCAATTGCCTGCCCTCCCCAGAGTATGATAAGATTGACCCTATGAGGCTTGTGATCGAGTTAGGCAATTTCAGTTTGAGCAGCGTGACGCCGTTGGGCGACCTGCTCTGGTTTATTGTGGGACTGCTTTTATTGGCCGGCTCCACCATGCTGGTCTTGTGGTACACGCGCCGCTCCAGCACGGATCCATTTGCGTGAAACGTGAAACGTGATGCGTGATGCGTGACGCTTTCGTAATTCGTAATTCATAATTCGTAATTCAACTTTTTTAGGAGAACACCATGATCGATGTAAACCAACTACGCCGGGGCACCACCTTTTTGCAGGACGGGGATTTATTCAAGGTGACGGAGTACAGTCACAGCAAACCGGGTCGGGGTAAGGCCACCATTAAAGTGAATGTGCGTAATGTGCGTACCGGCTCTAATGTGCAGATGACCTTTAGTTCGGGGGACCGGGTGGAGGATGTGCGCCTGGAGAGCCAGTTGTTTCAATATTTGTATGACGACGGCCGTTTCTACGTCTTCATGGACAGCGACAGCTACGAGCAAAAATTTGTCAGCCACGATACGTTTGCCGACCATGTAAAATACCTGCGCGAAAATATGGAGTTGGAACTGCTCTTGTACGAAGGGGAAGTGCTGGATTACGAGCTGCCGCTGACGATGGAATTTGACGTGGTCCAGGCCGAAAACGCCGTCGCCGGCGACACCGCCACCGGCGCGACCAAAGAGGTCATCACCGACACCGGCCTCAAGGTCAAAACCCCCCTCTTCGTCCAGGAAGGGGACCGGATCAAAGTCAACACCGGCTCCGGCGAATACATCACCCGTGTTTAAGCTATACTAAACAAGGATCCATGCACTGTATACACTGTGTATAAATCCTTGTGGCATGGTTCAAAATTAAACAATCTTACTTTACAAATTCAATGTCCGTTTGTCATTCCGAACGGAGTGAGGAATCTTTCTACCTCCGCTAACGCTCAAGTTACAAGATTCCTCGTTGCACTCGGAATGACAGGTGTGTCGATTTTGTAAAGCAGAACAACTCGGTTTTGAAACATGCTATCATTATTTGTGCAACAACGACAATCAGAGAAAATGACTACACACGATCTTCTGGATTTTATGCAGACTGCGACCAAAGAGATGCAGGATGAGTATAAGAGGATTCAGAAGCGTTCACAAGAAGACCCAGGTACGGCTGGTGATCAGGGAGAAGAAAATTGGGCTACTCTCTTGAGGGACTGGCTACCCCCAGCATACCAAATCGTAACAAAGGGAAGAATATTGGGTGTTACAGGGAAAGCAAGTCCGCAAGTCGATGTGCTTGTATTGCGTCCAAGTTATCCCAAAAAACTATTGGACAAAAAACTATATATGGCAGGGGGTGTAGCTGCTGCATTTGAATGCAAATTAACCTTGAGATCGGAACACTTTCAGAAAGTGTTTGAGAATTCAAGAGCAATCCAAAATTTAGCCCTGCCACGCTCAGGAACCGCTTATAATGAACTGCACAGCCCAATAATTTATGGTTTATTAGCGCATTCGCACATTTGGAAAGCAGACCCAGTTGCAAAAATCAATAACTTAATCAAAGAACAGGACCGACTAAGAACGCAACACCCACGAGAAATGATAGATTTGGTTTGTGTAGCTAATCTTGCGAGCTGGGTGGCAATGAAAGGTACTTATCAGGAAATAAGAACCTGGTATTCGTTATTTGGACTCCAGCAGCAAAATGGACAACGCCAGCAATTACTTCAACAGACGCCTATCGGTTCGCTGATAACATACTTGTTAATAAAGCTCGCCTGGGAAGATCCTTCTCTTCGAGATATTGCCAGGTATTTTTATAGAGCAAAAGCTGCGGGTCCAGCACTTGGTACTTTTAGACAATGGAATGAGTCAGTTGTTACAGAAAATACTGCCGAAAAAATCAAATCAATAAATGTGGACTTGCAGAATAGTACTCAAGAAGTGCCAGATCAAGAGTTGCGTAAGTGGTGGGACCAATGGCAAATGGTATTCCCTTGATATGAACCACAAACTTAAATCTATGAGTTGTGCATTTTGTGGTGGACGAGTTGTTTCAAAAAAGGTGACGTTCGTTTACGAAAATGGGGATGACTTTTTCGTAATCAGGGATGTCCCAGCCGAAGTTTGTACTGCCTGTGGCGAAAGAACATACGCGCCTGAAATTACCGATGAAATTATGCGCTTTGCCAAACGGCGCTTTAAGCCGGTCAAACTGCTCAAAGTGCCCGTGTTTGATTATGGGCACAAAGTGGCAGCCGGTTGACGTCGTTTGATCGGTAGTAGGTGGTGGATACGGCCGTTGAGCAAAAACTTTTTTGAAAGCTGGCGATTGGAGTAAATTATGGGTATCAAAACCAAGCCTTTCGATGTTGCGGAACATCGCGGCACATGGGGGTCATGGACCGCCAGAGCGGGGCACAATATAATACTGTTAGGGCAACTACTAACGCTGTGGCCACATCTCAATGCCAAAGGGCTGCTTTCCTGACCATGACAGACAACGCGGCTCGGTCAGAAATCGACCACAGCAAAACGGGAAGTTATTCTTGGACAAACACGTAAAACAAAATCCCCATTGGCCTTTCCTGGCCGGTGTGTTCGGCTACATGATCAAATATACAAGCTTCTATCTCCTCACGCTCGTCGTGTTGCTCTTATTTTGGCCTCTGTTGGGTGCCTACGTCAACATCTTTGGGCCTGAGATGCCTTTTTTACGCCATATTACGTTTATGCTGCCAAATGGGGGAGAAATTATCACTGAGCGGGAAATAATGTGGCTCTACATGGCAATTGTCACCGCACTTTTTCTGTTATCCATTATAGGTCGAAGCGTGGTATACGTGCTGAAGAGACAAACGAAGCCGCCGGAGGCTGACTATATAGCGGATGAAGCTGAGGCGGTAAGTCCGGCTCAGGTAGCCTACTTGCGTATTAAACGTCGTTTGATTACCAATATCA
This sequence comes from Chloroflexota bacterium, assembly GCA_046484685.1. Lineage (GTDB taxonomy): Bacteria > Chloroflexota > Anaerolineae > Promineifilales > Promineifilaceae > SLGK01. The sequence goes on from JAWOIM010000512.1 coordinate 4,324, forward strand.
TTATAGCTTCTGTGAGCTATGGGCTTTTCTCCGTTACCCTGCCCTTTGGCCCCATCCATGAAGATTCCAGCCTTCTGTCATTTTATCCAATAATCGTCTTCCTTTATCTATTCACTCTGGCGATGATCGCAGGCTATCTAGTGATAGATACCATATCGAATAAGCTGATAAGCTGGGCGGCTTCCCATATTTTGCGGGACAAAAGGTAAGATGAATGGGCGCGGTCATTCGTGCTTCTCACATAGGTCTCTCAATATGAGTCCAAAAATTCTTACAGACGGCAGCCTGATTTTTTGGTTTCATAGCTATGACGCGCTGCACGAAAATCGAGCCAGTATCCACGTGGGGCGGGGGTCGCAAGACGATTACAATGATGCTAAAATCTGGTTAGAACTAGAAATCGAGGTGGCGCGGACAGGTCGAACGTTAAGGAGACATGAACTAAACCGGGCTATTAAAATCATCCAACAGAACCAGAGCTATTTAATGGAGCAATGGTATGAGTACAAAAGTAGATCAAGCTGAAGAGAGGGTAGCCGTAAGCCGGTATAAAATTCAATATCCGGTTTCGGCATACACATTTCCCACAGAAGCGCGTATTCATCAGGTGCAGTTTGATGAAGCATACTTAAATGTGGAATTAACCGATGGGCGAAAAGTATCTATCCCCTTATGGTGGATACCAACATTATTTAATGCTGCGCCGGAAGAACGAGAGAAGTATGAAATCAATCGAAGTCGGACCATGTTGATCTGGGACCCGGAGAAGAGCGTGATAAATGAAGAAGTGATTATCGCCCATTATTTGGGTCCGCGGCGGGTTAATGAATGAAAAGATTGATGTGTTTATACCGGCCAGAGCGTTAGTAGTTACCCTTTGCCAGTATGCTTACCGCAAAGATGCAAAGGGCGCAAAGATTCCCTGGTTTCTCTTTGCGCTCTTCGCGTCTTTGCGGTGAAATGGGCGTAATTATGATAGAACCAAGTGACCGTGATTCCAAAGCGGTGGTCCGGGACAGCTACAACCGCATTTCTGAAGCCTATCGCGGCGACAGCGTGAGCCGTGACCGGGGCTATTTTCGCTGGTTGGAGGAACTCACGCCCCTCCTGCAGCCGGGCGACCCGGTTCTCGACCTGGGCTGCGGCTGTGGCATTCCGGTGGCCCAGGAGCTGGCCCGCGCCTTTACTGTCACCGGCGTCGATATTTCTGAGGTCCAGATTGAGCGGGCCAGGGCGCTGGTGCCGCAGGCCACCTTTTTGTGCGGGGACTTCATGTCGGTTGACTTTGCGCCGCAGTCGTTTACGGCCGTTGTCTCTTTCTACGCCATTATCCACGTCCCCCTGCCGGAGCAGCGCCCCCTCTTCGACCGTATCTTTACCTGGCTGCGTCCG
>JAWOIM010000524.1:0-15099 GCA_046484685.1 Chloroflexota bacterium
ACCGGGCAGACGTCGTGATTGGGGGCATGGGACCCCAGCACCCGCTTCTCTTTGCCGTGCAGCCGCTCTTCGATTAGTTCCCGGATCATGCTGATGAATTGGGGATGGGTGCCTACGGAGGGGACGCGGATCAGGTTCATGTTGAGAGAATCGGCCGTTTCTTTGGCCTCCACATCCAGATCAAACATCACCTCCATGTGATCCGAAATAAAACCAATAGGAGAGAGAACTACATCTTGCACTCCCTGCTGGTGCAATTCCTCAATGTAGTCACAGACGTCCGGCTCCAGCCAGGGGACGTGGGGCGGGCCGCTGCGGCTCTGGTAGACCAGGCGGTAATTGGTGACAGCGGCCCCTTCGGCCACCAGCCGCACCGTCTCTTGCAGTTGGGCCTCATAGCGACACTGGTTGGCCATGGCCGTAGGAATGCTGTGGGCCGTAAAGACGACATGGGCCTGTTCCCGCCGCCCGGCCGGAATCCGGGCCAACGCCTCTTGCACAAATTGAATATTCGGTTCCACAAAGCCGGGATGATTATAAAACATGCGCGTGCGCAGTACTTCCGGGGCCTCGGGGCCAACTGCCTGCTGCGCTTCATACAGGTTTTCCCGGTATTGGCGGCAGCCGGAGTAAGAGCTGTAGGCTGAGGTAAAAAAGGCCAGCGCCCGCTTCACGCCGTCGGCCGTCATTTGGGCCAGGGTATCGGTCAGCAGCGGCTGCCAGTTACGGTTGCCAAAGTAGATAGGCAAATCAATGCCGTGCGCGTCTAATTCCTCACGCAGAGCGGCAATCAAGGCCCGGTTTTGGGCATTGAGCGGGCTGACACCGTCAAACAGCTTGTAATGCTCCCCCACCTCAGCCAGCCGCTCGCGGGGAATATTACGCCCGCGCGTCACATTTTCCAAAAAAGGGATCACATCCTCCATTCCCTCTGGTCCACCAAAAGAAAGAATGAGAATGGCGTCAAAATAATTGTCTTCATACCGGCTGACAAAGCCGTCGGCCGGGGGTTTCAACTGTTGCTTTGTTGTTTCTGTTGTTGCCATTTCTATTGATTTTTCTCCAATAATAATCTGTAGTGACCATTTTAGCATGAGTAAATCTGAATTGCGACCCATTCAGCGTGTGCGAGTCTACCCAAGACCTGTCAAAGAGTATAGCAGCGTTTTGTGGGAGACCTGACAAGTTTGGCAAACTTTGCTTGCACCAAATCTGTCAGGTCTGTGCCCCACGATTCCTTGTTATACCCCCTGTCAGAGCATCCAATTTCCCCGATATGAAAAGTTTATCAATTTTAGCAAACTGGCTTGACAATGCCGGCAAGCTGGCTAGAATGATACGAAGTATCAAATGATATTTTGTATCAGACAATATAGAGGAGAAAAATAAATGAAGTTATTCGTAGAAAAACGTTTGTTGTTGCTCATTTTCTCGCTGATGCTGGCTGTGTCGCTGGTATTGGTAGGCTGTGACCAGGCCGAAACGGCCGAACCGGCGGCTGAACCGGTAGCGGAAGTGGATCAACATTCTGATGACCACCAGAATGATGACCATCATGATGATGACCATCACGATGACGAGAGTGACCACCACGACGATGACCCCCATCATGATGACGATGATGACCATCACGATAACGATGGGGACCACCACGACGACGATGATCATCACCATGATGAGGACGATGACCATCACGACGACGCCGAAATGCTGGCCTTGCCGGCCTTGGCTGCGATTGATCTGGGCGACGGAAAGCTGCGCGTGGTAGCCACCACCAGCATCATTGGTGACATTGTCAGCCGTGTCGGGGGCGACGCTATTGAGCTGACCATTTTAATGGGTCCGGGTGTTGATGCCCACAGCTACCAGGCTTCAGCCGCAGAATTAACGGCCGTTGCCGATGCCCATGTCGTTTTTATTAACGGTTGGGATCTGGAAGAAGGGCTAATCCATGACCTGGAAAATATTGCGGAAGGCATTCCGCTGGTCCCTGTAAGCGCCAATATTAAACCGCTGGCTTTTGCTGAAGACGATGATGGCCATGATGATGCCCATGACCATGAGGCCGATCCGCACACCTGGTTTAATCCCCATCTGGTTGAACAGTGGGTAGAAAACATTGAACACGCCCTGCATGATCTGGATCCGGCCAATGAGGAGTTGTATGAAGCCAACGCCGCAGCCTACCTGGAAGAGTTAGAAGAGCTGATTGCCTATATTGAAGCACGTGTAGCGGAGATTCCGGTCGAGCGGCGTAAGCTTGTCACCAATCATGATACCTTTGGCTACTTTGCCCAAGAATATGGCTTTGAAGTGGTGGGTACTATTATCCCCTCGGTCAGCACCGTGGCCGAACCGTCAGCCCGTGAGTTGGCCCAACTGGTTGACCGCATGCAAGCAGAGGGCGTTTGCACCATCTTTACCGAATCTGTAGCCAGCGAGCAGTTGGCTCGTGCCGTTACCGAAGAGTTGACTGACTGCGCGGAGGTGCAAGTACTGCGCCTCTTTACCGATGCCGTGGGGGAAGCCGGCAGCGGAGCAGAAACGTACCTGGATATGATGCGTATAAATATTGATACAATTGTAACTGGCTTAGTACAGTAATCTTTGGTAAGGTAGTAGGAAGGGTAGAAACGGCCGTATTGCATCAAATTGCCTCCGATGTGTAGAAAGCCGTTTTTGCCCTTCTTTTTTTGATATAGCCCCTATCTGAGATAAAATACCAGCCTATGAGTGCAATATTGGCCCCACCCCACAGACGTGGCATACCCCACGAAACAACTGCCCCCACCTTACAGCTCACATCTGTCTCGGTGACCTATGTGCCGGGTATGGGTGGGCTGCGAAACGGCCGTTCCCCCTCCCAATTTGCTTTAAGAAACATCAGCTTTACCGTAGATCGGGGGCAGCGCGTGGCCGTTGTAGGGCCAAATGGTGCCGGTAAAAGCACGCTGTTCAAACTTTTGATCGGTAAACTGCGGCCGGCCCAGGGGCAGGTAACTATTTTTGGGCACGGTCCCGAAGGCCACATCTGCATTGGCTATGTGCCCCAACGCAGCCAGATCGACTGGAGCTTTCCGGCTACGGTAGCCGATGTGGTGATGATGGGGCGCGTGGGCAAAATCGGCTTCTTGCGCTGGCCCGGCCGGCGGGACAAAGAGATTGTGGCCCGCTCGCTTGAGCGCGTCCAGGCCAACCATCTGGCCCACAAACAAATTGGCGAACTGTCTGGTGGCCAACAGCAGCGCGTCTTTATTGCCCGTGCCCTAGCCCAAGAAGCAGAGCTGCTGCTGCTGGATGAACCGCTATCCGGGTTGGACATGCCCAGCCAGGAAGCTATCTTTGCCATCTTAAACAGCGTTCGTGCCGATGGCGTGACCATCTTACTGGCCACCCACGATCTTGGCCTGGCGGCCGAACAATTTGACCGCATTTTGCTGCTTAATCAGCACGTCATTGCCTACGATGTACCAACGGCCGTTCTGACCACCGACCACTTACTCCAGGCGTATGGAGGACACTCAGTAAGCAGTAAGCAGTAATCAGCTTACTGACTATGACTACTGACTACTGAAAACCATGCCCTTCCTCGACTGGTTCACCGACCCCCTGGCCTACCGTTTTATTATGCGCGGCTTTATGGCTGCTTTCATGGTCGGCATTGTTTGCTCTGTGCTGGGTACCTTTATCGTGCTGCGCGGCATGGCCTTTTTTGGGGATGCCCTGGCCCATACGATATTGCCCGGTGTCGTAGCCGCTTATTTGCTTGGTTGGCCTCTGGCCATTGGGGCACTGATTATGGGTGTGATTACCGCCCTGGGGATTGGCGCCTTAAGCAGCCAGGGCTATTTCAAAGAAGACACGGCCATAGGCGTTATCTTCGCCGGCCTGTTTGCCCTGGGCGTCGCCATGATCTCGGCCACCCGTAACTATTCAGTGGACCTGGCCCACTTTCTTTTTGGCAATTTATTAGGCGTTTCCAATAATGATTTGTGGGTTATATTGGGATTAGGGCTGCTGGTGCTGCTGGTTATCTTTATCTTTTACAAAGAGTTTGTGGTCATTTCTTTTGATACAACGCTGGCTACCACCCTACGCCTGCCCACGGAATTTTTTCGCTACCTACTGCTAATCTTAATTGCCGTTACGATTGTTGTCTCCCTGCAGGTGGTGGGTATCGCCTTGATGATGGCCATGCTGGTGACGCCGGCGGCGGCGGCTTCCTTGTTAACCCGTCGTCTGCCTACCATGATGCTCATTTCGGCCGGGATAGGGGCTTTTTCCGGTGTAGCCGGCCTCTATGCTTCTTATTATCTCAATGTGGCTTCAGGACCATCGGTGGTGTTGGTAGCCACGGCCGTTTTTATTCTCACTTTCTTGCTGGCCCCCCGGCGCGGCCTTATATGGCGCTACCTATAACCGGGCGCGTGCGGAATCCGCAGCTACCACAACCAGCCTCCGCGCAAACGAATCACGCCCAGTATAACAAAAAGCAGGGAAGCCACTACCACTATTAAATTGTTGCGAAACTTTAAGGCTGCATCATCCGATTTGCGCCAGGCGGCAGACGAGTGAGCCACGCCAACAGCGATAAGCATCGTGACCGCATGTTCAATTCGATGAGCCGGCAGGCCGCCTCCCAGACCAAAGAGCAAAATCAGCCCTAATAAAAAATTCAGGTCCAAAAATCCGGTATAGGCGGCCATCAAGCCGCGGTCCATGCCTTTGTACTCAGCCCTGCGCAGCCAGCCCAGCGTAAAACGGACAATCGCTATCACCGCCACCAGCGCCAAAATCCAGCGAATCTCTCCATGTAATGTTAGTAAAAAACTCATTTTCTCGCTCCTCTGTAAATGTAACCCAGGTTGTTAACCTGGAAAAGCAGCAGGTTGGCAACCTGCGTTACGTTTTCATTCGCTAATCAGCCCATTTGCTAAAATGCCCATTTGCTGAAATGCCCATTTGCTGGTGCGCCGCGGCGCGTGTTGTTTTCTGTGTAAAACGTACAACTGCTGCCTACTGGTCAGCCTCTTCTTCTATCTTCCCTACTGTATCAAACTCTATGCGCACGCGGACCACGGCCCGGCCGTGTGCAGCCAACACCTTCATCGAGACATCGGCTCCTTCACCATCATAAGTCACCATATCCCCCACCAGGGGTGGCCGGCCCAACTTGGTTACGATTAACCCGCCCACTGTTTCCACATCCGGCAGTCGATCTTCATCACCCAGAAAAACCACGTCCTTCAAATCATCCACCAGATACTCTCCATCGACTTCGAGTACGCCAGGAGAGATTTCCACAAAAGGCTCTCGCTCTGTGTCAAACTCATCACGGACCTCACCCACAATTTTTTCAACCAGATCTTCCAGGGTCACAATGCCGGCCATGCCGCCAAACTCATCCAGGGCCACAGCCATGTGCAGCCGCTGCTGGCGAAAGATAGCCAGCAGCACCTCGACCCCCTGGTCTTCGGGCACAGCCGGCGCCGGGCGCAGCAGCAGCCGCAGGTCAAAATTACCTTTAGCACGGAGTATTTGCCGCACCAAATCCTTTACGTGCAAAATGCCAATAATATGATCTCGATCTCCCTTGTAGACAGGAAAACGGCTGTGATGGCTCTCTGCCACCTGATGCAGCAGCTCTTCACGGCTGATCTCTAAAGGAATAGCCTCCACTTTGAGGCGTGGCGTCATCACCTGACCTACCAACCGTTCGCCAAAGTCAAAAATATTACGAATCATCAATTCTTCTTCTTCGTTCAGCATCCCACCCTCCGCACTTTCGCTCACAATCAGCTCTAATTCTTCGGGGGAGAGAACACGGGCATGCCCTTCGGCCAGCGGAATTTGAAACAGGCGCAGCAGTTGGTTCCCCATTCCATTTAGAATACGGACAGGTATGATCAAAAATTTTTGGATTATTTGCATCGGTCGATTGAGCCATATAACCATATGGGCCGGATCGGTAAGCGCTAACGCTTTGGGAACCATTTCACCGACAACAATATGCAGGTAGGTTAAAAAGCTAAGAGCAATCACATAACCGGCCGACCGAACCAGGGCTTCAGACGGCTCAAACCAGAGCAAAGCCAGGTAGGGTTCGATAAAATGGGCAATTTGTGGCTCGGCATACATGGCTAACCCCAGGGAGGCGATGGTGATCCCCAACTGGGAGGTAGCAATATATTGGTCCTGCTTTTCACGGGAAGTAACAATATTCAGCACAGTTTTGGCCGTTTTATGTCCTTCTTCGGCCATTTGCTCCAATTGAGACGGCCGTACCCCAATAATGGAGAATTCGGCCGCGACAAAGAGGCCGTTGAGCAGCACCAGCAGCAGCACGACAACAGCCGGCACGACCAGGGCACCTGGTGAGGGCAGCGTGGAAGAAGCTGCTAAAGACAACAAAACCAAAAGCCCGAGGCCTGGCATGGCGACACCCACCAGAAGCAGCTTAGTCATATTCAGCCACCTCCCATTCCGTTAACGGACCCATCTGGGGCAAAGCCAGCGTTAAAGAAACCTCAGCCACGCCCAGATCTTCCATCTTCTCTATCTGAATAGTAGCTCCTTCAAATAAAAGCTCATCACCCACTTCCGGGGCGCGGCCCAACGTGCTAAAAGCCAGCCCGCTCAACGTATCTGCCTCGGTAGGCAGCGCCAGCTTCAAATATTCATTCACATCAGAAACAAGCAAATCGCCGCGCAGGTAATAAATGCGCCCCTCCTTGTCCCCACGCGCTACCAGCTTCGTTTCATCATCAAATTCATCTTGCAGTTCGCCAAATATCTCTTCAATTAAATCTTCAAAAGTCAATAACCCGGCCGTGCCCCCATATTCATCAAAGACCACAGCCAGGTATTTGCGTTTTGTATCCAAGATTTTCCACACTCGGCTAACGGGTAAGGACTCGGGCACATACGTTACGTCACGGATAATTGACTGAATTTCATCGTTCCCCTGCACATGCAAACGAAACAGGTCTTTGATATGAACAAAGCCGACAATGTTGTCAATACTCTCTTTATAAAGCGGAATGCGTGAAAAGCCGGCCTCCAATGCCAGTTCCATCACCTCCACGATACCGCTATCAGCCGGGGCCGCCACCAGTTTGGTACGGTGCAGCATAACCTGTCGTGCCGTTAATTCGCGCATACGCAACGCGTTACGCAGCATCTGCCGCTCAATCTCATCCAGAAAACCCACTTCGTGACTCTCAGTCATCAAAATCTCGATCTCTTCGGGAGAATGAACGCCGTGACGGACATCGCCTATTTCCCGCCCCATCAGGCGCAGCAGGACATTGGCGCTGCCGTTGAAGAAGGTAATGAGGTGTTTCAAAAGGCGCAGGCTAATCAGCATGGGGTAAATGACGGCCAGAGACACTTTTTCCGGATACTGCACAGCAACCGATTTGGGGAACAGCTCACCCAGCATCACTTGCAGTACCGTCAGTGTGGCCAGCACCAAAATAGCGGACAGAGAAAAAGCGGCCGTTTCAACCAGCAGATCGGGTATATCCATCCCGAAACCAACCAAAACGGGTTGGGCTGTTTGCAGCAGCCGACTCAACGGCTCACCCAGGCGGCTGGCGATCGCACTCTGGCCAAATGCGCCCAGCACCAGCGATGAAATAGTGATGCCAATCTGGCAGGCGGCCACATACCGGTCCAGTGCGTGACTATCCTGGACAATAGGCAGCAGCAGTTGAGCCGGTCGGCTGCCCTCTGCTGCCAGTTGGTTAATACGTGTTTTTCGAGAGGCTACCGTGGCAAATTCAGCGCCCACATAGAGGGCATTAAAAAAAATCATGATGGCCACAATGGCCACAATAAAGATTACAGTTGACATAGGGGATTTGGATTTGAGTAAACTAACTGTGGATTAGCAAAAGACGTGAAACGTGATGCGTGAAACGTGAAAGGCAAAATATCCTTTACGCTACGCAGTACGCCATACACACCACATCTATAAACTGTTGGTCGATAGGGAAAAGAAATAGCCACCCGTCCCAGGGGACTAGGAGGCTCGTCTAATGTTGGCTCTGTCACCGCCAAAGCTCCATTTGCCGTTTAGGTGACATCTGAGATTGATTCGTAGACATTACCTGCAAGATAATATGGTTCATTTTCATCAAGATTTCAAGCAAGATTATAAAGCAGGGCCGGGCAATGGTCAAACATACCAAAAAATGCTTGTGAACTTTTTAGCAATCCGCACTTCTCAATTGCCCCACAGTTTGTTACACTTATAAACAGTTAACGGTTAACAGTTAACGGATTACGGATTACTGAATACTGAACACGGGTTACTAACAATGCGCTGGCCTCATTACGATCATATTATTTTCGACTGTGACTCTACGTTAACAACGATTGAAGGCATCGACGTGCTGGCTGAAAGTGTGGGCAAAAAATGGCGCGTAGAAGTATTGACCCGCGCCGCCATGGACGGTGAACTGGACCTGGAAGAGGTTTATGCCAAACGCCTCAGGGCCGTACGCCCTACCCGTGGTCAAATTCAAGCTATACGCCGCCGCTACAAACAAAACATTGTTGAAGACGCTGCCACCGTTATTGCCACCCTGCAAATGCTGGGCCATCAGGTCTACATTATCAGCGGCGGCCTGGCCGAACCGGTAGAAGAGTTTGGCGTCTATCTGGGCGTACCGCGTGCCAATATACGGGCTGTTGATGTGCGCTATAATGAATTGTCGGGCAAATGGTGGCAGCGCCAGGAGCATTATCCCGTGAGTGACGAACATTACCTCTCCTTTGCTGAGGGGGCATTGACCGTCAGTGACGGCAAGGCAGAGATTGTGCAGCAGTTGGTGGGTGGGAAAAACGGCCGTTCTCTCCTCATCGGCGACGGCAGCAGTGATTTGCTGGCCGGCCGAGCTGTAGACCTGTTTGTGGGCTACGGCGGTGTAACCGCCCGCCGGCGCGTATTGGCCGAAGCGCCCGCCTTTATTCACAGCCCTAGCCTGGCCCCCCTGCTGGCCCTGGCCGCCGGTCCGGCCGTTTTGGCACGCTGGCAGGCAGGCCAATCAGTCAGCCCCTTAGTGCAAAAAAGTATACAATTGATAAAAACAGGAGCGATAACATTTACCGATGAGCGACTCAAAGAGAAATTCCAACAAGCCTTCCACAGCAAGATCAGCACAGCATATTAAATTATTCATCCCCGGCCCGACTGAAGTCCGGCCAGAGATTTTAGACGCCCAGGCCCAATGGCTGTTCGGCCACCGGATGCCGGAATGTGCGGAATTAATCGGCCGTATTCAGCCCAAACTCAAAGAAGTCTTTTATACCCAGGCCCGCGTCCTGATCAGTGCCTCCTCTGGAACCGGCCTATGGGAAGCGGCTGTGCGCAACACCGTTAACCAAAAAGCACTCAACTGTGTCAACGGGGCTTTCAGCGACCGCTGGCGCGAAGTGACCGAACTCAATGGCAAGGCCAACGAGGTCCTGGAAGTGGAGTGGGGCCAGGCTATCAAACCGGAAATGGTGGCCCAACGACTGGCCGCCGGCGGTTTCGACGCCATCACCATTGCCCATAACGAAACCAGCACCGGCGTCATCAATCCTATCCGGGAGATTGCCGAGGTGGTACGGCAGGCCCCTAACGGCGACCAGATTATGATCCTGGTTGATGCCGTCAGCGGCCTCTCCGGAGCCACCCTCGACTTCGATGGCTGGGACCTGGACGTAGCCCTCACCTCCAGCCAAAAGGCGTTTGCCCTGCCGCCCGGCCTGGCCTTCTGCGCCGTTTCTGACCGGGCGATGGAAAAGGCCAAAACCGTTCCCAACCGGGGCTACTACTTCGACTTCATCACCCTGGATCGCTATCTGCAAAAGAACCAGACACCGGCTACCCCCGCCATCTCTCTGCTGTGGGCACTGGACCGCCAGCTTGATGATATGCTGGCCGAGGGTATAGAACAGCGCTTTGCCCGTCACCTACACATGCGGGATATGACCATTGCCTGGGCCAAAAGCCGGGGATTGACCATCTTTGCCGAAGCCGGTTACGAATCCCCCACCGTCACCTGTATTGACAACAAAACCGGCATTGACATTCCTGCCCTCAACCAATTCCTGCGCCAACGCGGCATGATCATCTCCGGGGGGTATGGCACGCGCCTCAAAGCCACGACCTTCCGCATTGCCCACATGGGTGATTTGCAGCCGGAGGATATGGAAAATCTGTTTGCTAATATTGATGAGTTTCTTAATTCGTAAAACGTAAGGCGTAAGCAGCCTGTTACGTTTCACGTTTCACGTTTTACGTTTCACGTTTTACGTTTCACGCTTCACGCACAGGTGAACCTATGTTTAAAATTCTAATTTCTGATAAATTGGGACAGGCCGGTTTAGATCGACTGGATGAGATGCCGGATGTGGCCTATGAGATGAAAACCGGACTAAGCCAGGAAGAGTTATGTGCCATTTTGCCCGGCTATGATGCCCTGATTGTCCGCAGCGGCACGAAAGTTACGGCCGAGGTACTGGCTGCGGGAACCAATTTGGTAGTAGTCGGGCGGGCCGGTATTGGCGTGGACAATGTGGACATTGCCGCCGCCACCCGCCGGGGCATTATCGTCATGAACACGCCGGCGGCCAACAGCATCGCCACGGCCGAACAGACAATGGCCCTCATGCTGGCCGCCAGTCGTCACACCGCTGTGGGTCACGAATCGCTGCGTCAGGGAGAGTGGCGGCGCACCGAATTTGTGGGGACCCAGCTTTACGACAAGACTCTGGGCATCATTGGCTTTGGGCGAATCGGCCGTTTGGTGGCCCAACGAGCTATAGCTTTTGGCATGAACGTCATCGCCTACGATCCCTACATTTCCGAAGAAGTAGGCCGGGAGATGGGCGTCTTGCTGGTTGATTTAGACGATCTGCTGGCCGACTCTGATTACATTACTCTGCACACGGCCCTGCTGCCGGAAACGATCAAAATAATCAACGCCACTACCCTGAAAGCAATGAAGGATGGTGTGGTTCTGATTAACTGCGCTCGCGGCAAGCTGATTGATGAAGATGCCTTGTTAGAAGCCCTGCAAAAGGGCAAAGTAAAAATGGCTGCCCTGGACGTATACAGCAGCGAGCCGCCGCTAGACAACCCGCTCATTGGCCTGCCTAATGTATTGCACACCCCTCACCTGGGAGCCAGCAGCATTGAAGCCCAGCGAGATGTGGCTACCCAAATTGTCGAGCAGGTAGTGGACGCCCTGCACGGTGCTGATTTTCGTAATACGATCAACATGCCGTTTCAGGTCAGCAACTTTAATGAGATACGGCCGTATCTTGACCTATCTGAAAAGTTGGGTGCTTTACATACCGGCCTGGCCGATACGCCTATTCAACAGGTAGAAATTGAAGTGCATGGGGCAGCCGTAAGCGACCTGGTACGGGCCGTCGCTGCCGCCACCCTCAAAGGTATTCTACAAGCCACCCGGCAGCAGCAGGGGCCGCTCAACTATATCAACGCCCCTCTCCTGGCCGAAGAAGCGGGTATCAAGGTCACGCAGACAGTGGGCCAGGCACCCGTCGATTACCCCAATTTAATTTCCTGCCGTGTGCGCTGGGCCGATGGCGAGCGACTGCTGGGGGGCGTTCTCTTTGGCGGCAGCGAGCCACGCCTGGTGCGCGTGGATCATTACACGCTGGAAGCCAGACCTGAAGGGGTTCTCCTCATCATGCAAAACCGGGACGTGCCCGGCGTCATTGGCCAGATCGGCACCATTTTGGCCGCTTATGAAGTCAATATCGGGGAATGGCGCATGGGGCGAGATGCGCCCGGGGGTGAAGCTCTATCGGTGATTAACCTGGACAGTGAACCACAGCCGGCCGTATTGGATGCCTTGGAAAGAATAACGGCCGTTACACAGGCAAAGCTGGTGGTGTTGTAGATCAGACCCTTGCGTCCAGCCGCCGCACTATCTCCATGCCCCAGACAACCATCTGGCCCAGGGTGTCCCGATCGACAGCGCTCATATTATCGTCGGGGCGATGCCAGGCTGCCGGTTCGCCCGTATGGGGCAAAACAGCGTTGAGAGTCACGCTGCGAAAGCCGCGCTGCTTTGTCACCACCGACTCACCATAAGCCCCACCCGTCTTGCGTAAGGCCGGTTGCCATACCGCCGCGGCCGCCTCTTGCGCCAGTTGAATCAGCTCGGGATCATACTCATACTGGGTCAATATCCCCTCCCGCTCCAAAACGCCGGGAATACCCTGGGCCACCATCTCAAAATCAATAAAACAGGCGTCGCCCAGTTCGTCCCCATACTCATCCAGAAAGGCCCTCATGCCGTAGCAGCCCACCTCTTCACAGCCGGAAAAGAGAAACCAGAGTTCGGTGTGGGCCAACGGCCGTTCTGCCAGCCATTCCGCCATCGTCAACAATACGCCAACGGAGCTGGCATTGTCATTGGCGCCTGGTGAATAGGGGGTGCCATCCACCTGCAGGGTGATAATCATGCCCGACAGATGAACCAGGACAAAAGGCAAAGCCACCACATAGGGCCAGACCCAATCGGTAACGGCCAGCAGCAGAAAGAGCGCAGCATTTAAGGGCAGCCCGACAAAGGCCAGAATAAGCAGCAAACTAAACAGATGCTGCCGCTCGGGGGATTGGTGAAAATGAGGGGTACGGTGTGAATCCAGGTGGGCTACCAAGACGACTCGCTGCCTGGCCGTTTTAGCGGGTGCTAAACGGCCGATCACATTCTGGCTTGGGCCGTGGGGCAGCAATGAGCGTAAGGGCGTATCGCGCAAATTCAATTCTTGCACCATAAGCCACAATGCCAGCAGCAGTAAAACGGCGGCCATAATACCCGTCACCGGATTAAAGAGAGGCGCAATGATGGCAGCAAAAACGGCCGTGCCTAAAATATAGCTAAACGGCCGCCAGGCCGACTTTGGACTATAAAAGGACTGCCAGTCAAAAGGAATGCCAAAACGGACCATCTCTGCCCGCACAAACTGGGCCGCCCGCTTTTCATTTTCCGTTGTCGAGCCACGCGGCCCAATCTTGCGTGCCAGATGAAAAACATAGACCCAGGCTGTCGTGGCCCACTCTACAATGGGCAGTTCTCCAATGGGCAGTTCACCACGGGACTGTTTTTCAGGGGGTTCTTCACCATAACTCATAGGCTTAAGTGTCCGCTAATTGGGGCCGGCTGGCAAATAGACTACCATGATTATAGTACTATATAACCCTTGACCGAGAAACAACAACCATTTATGATAGGGAAAGTCATCGTCCCAGCAGCATATTTTACCTTCTACAGTTGTTTTTTTGAAGTCGAGGATTTGTGTCCCAAAAACAGTGGCTTAAGACCAGTATCATCAATAGTATCGGCACAAAAATCATTCTGCCTTATTTTCTATTAACCCTGGTTGTGGCGGTAGCGGGCACGTTCATTATCACCACCCTGGTGACCAGCACGCTGCAAGAGCGCTTTACCAACCAGCTCTTGGACGCCGGTCGGGTGGTGGCTGAAAGCATGGTACGCTATGAGGCAGAGCGGCTGCGAACATTGCGGGCAGTCGTGGCCACAACCGGCGTGTCGGCAGGTGTAGCTGAGGCCAATACGAACCAGTTGGCTGGTCTGGTTCCCCAACTGCTTATCAACAGCGACAATGATGCGGTCGTCCTGCTCAACAACCAGGGGCAGGAATTATATAGCTGGCTGCAAACAGGTGACGCCATTGCCGAAAACAGCGGTTTCGACTTCACCGAGGTCCCCGATGTACAGTTGGTCCTAAGCGGTCAGACAGATGAACTGGGTGATAAGCGGGTTTTTCTGGCCGCGACCCATCACGGCCAGCTTATCTTCACCATTGGCCCTATCTGGCACGAGGATCAGTTAGTGGGGGCGGCCCTGATTGGGTCATTTATAGACCCTATGCTGGTTGACTTGACCCTCAATGCGGTTGCCCGTGTCACCCTATATGATAGTGAGGGCCATCTATTAGCCACTACGCTCAGTGATTCGGGGCGGTTTGCAGCCAACTTGCAGGTATCGCCTGAGCACTATGAACAAATGCAGCAAATTCTGGCCCAATCTCCAGAGCGGCATTATGTAGTTGCCTTAACGGCCGACAGCGAAGTGCCGCTGCAAAGTGTAGAAGTATTGGGACAACAATACATTCTGGCCTATGGGGATTGGCGGCTGCGCGGACAATCGATTGGCCTCTTCAGCGTGGCTCTACCCAGCAACTTTATTTTTACGACAGCCGCCACCAGTCGTAACTTATTCAGCTTTATTTTCGCCCTCACCATTGTGGGGGTTTTTGTTGTTGGCCTGGTTATCGCCCGCACCATTGTTACTCCGTTGCACCGGCTGGTACAAACGGCCGTTGCCGTCTCTCAAGGCAATCTGGAACAACATACCGGCATTCAAAGTAAGGATGAAATTGGCCAGTTGGCCCAATCCTTTGACATGATGACCGCCACGCTGGCCCAGCGCAACCGCCAACTGGTTGAACAGACCAGCGAACTGCAAACAATTTTGCACAGCATTGCTGATGGTGTGATGGTGGTCAAGACGGATGGAGAAATCGTTACCTCCAACCCCACGGCACAACAATTATTGACCGATATGGCTCAGGCTTCTGCCCTGGGTCCCCTGTCTGAATTATCAGAAATAGCAACCGGTAATAAACAATCCACTGCCCTTACGCCAGGCCGCAATGGAGAAGCGACTGCACCGGACCTGCGTCGGTATCAGATCGGCAGCCGCGTATTGAGTACTCTGGCCGCCCCCGCCCATACACCTGAGGGCGATCTGCTGGGTACCGTTATTGTTATGCGTGACATTACGCGCGAAGTGGAAGCCGAACAGCTAAAAGATGCCTTTGTTACCAGCATCTCTCATGAACTACGCACGCCCCTGACCGTTATTAAAGGGTGTTCGGCCCTGCTGGAACAGGCGGCCAAACCCCACATACCGGAAGCCCAACATATCTACCTGGACAAAATTCAGCGGGCCAGCGGCCAGTTGGAGCAGCATATCAACCAGTTGATCAATATCACTGAAATTCAGGCGGGGACTATCCGGCAGCAGGGAACGGCTGGACCTGATT
>JAWOIM010000552.1:0-16305 GCA_046484685.1 Chloroflexota bacterium
GAATGATTAATACCTGTCCGCCAGGCGTGAAATAAATTGTTAACAGCGCTTATTTTCAGCGGGACAATAACGATTTTTGGTAAGTAGAACCCATTTCGGAGAGAGTGAGCCATTGTTAGCCGCGCTTCATTAACAATTCACAAATTCAACAATTCAACCATTAATTATTTTTCCCCTTTCTTCAACCCATACTTCGACCTTGCTCAGCACAAGTTTTGAAACACACCCAATCTCAAAGAGCCGTTATTTTTTCAAAGGCTAAGATTCGGTGGCTGCATCTGTTACCAAAATTCCCATCTCTCTGCTAAAATCATATACATGGTATCATTAGCGTTGGCCCAACAATTAAAAGAAGCCGGTTTGGTGTGGGAAGCCCAGACCCACGATTTTTTTGCCATCCCGGAGCGGGGGATGGATGAACAGATTTTTGTGGTAACCGATGTAATGGCCTATCTGGAGCTGCTCAAAGGCTGGCCGGTGGTTACCTTCCACGGCACGGCCGAATGGGCACTTGATTACATCCTGACGGCCGAAGTGCTCTGGCTGCCCACTGAGTCCCAAATTCGAGACCAGTTGGCCGGCGCACTGTTAGGTGAAGCTGAACTCAAACTGAGCCTGACGCTGCAACATCCCACCTATCTGTGCGAGATCCTTTACCGGGGACAACCCCACCAGTTTAGCGGCGCCACAGCCAGCGAAGCCTATGGCCTGGCGCTGCTTCACATTTTGGACCGTCATAATAACAGCTACGTCTGATACCGGCTGACCACCAACCAGTACTACAGTACCAATCAATCTGTAACATTTCAGATAGTTATTCGTTAAGTAGGAATAGAGATGAGTAGACAAGTCAATCAACTCAGCCAACGATTAGGAGTTATCCCCTGCCTAATCATTGGCGCAGCGTTGTTCGGGCTGGGTCTGTTGGCTGCCAATCAGATTGTGAATACCTATTGGCCCTTTGATGTGCAGCGGCTGGACCTGGTTCGTGGTGTAGCACTGGATCGGGCCGATGCCGCCGCCTTGCTGCAAGCGGCCAACAACGAAATCATCCTTGCTTTTTTGGCAGCGGTGTTGGTGGCGGCAACCGGCCTGGCTCTGCCGTTTGTTTTTTTTCTCAATATGCGCTTTGGGCAGCGTGGCCGGCCTCGTCTGTCGCCACCTCCCTTTCTGGTAACATTGCGGCAAGCCATGTGGGTAGGTGCCTGGACCGCCTTTTGCCTGTGGCTGCAAATGAACCGGACGTTGGGTATCGCTGTCGCTGTTCTGGTAGCCGTCGTGTTGGTCTTGTTTGAACTGTTGTTACAACTGCAACAACAAACAACAATGACCAATCGCGCTTCTTGATGCTTAATTCTTAATTGGCCATGCCTGACGAAACAACGAACGAACAGATGAAATCGCGGCTGCGGGACCTACCAAGTATAGACCGTCTGCTGGGGCTGCCGGTGGTTATTGAGATGACGGATAGATACGGCCGTTCTCTCATCCTCACTGCCTTGCGCCACACATTGGGAACCGCCCGCGCCGACATTCTAAATGGGGCCGATACCGTCCCGCCAGATGCCGACCTGGTCCAAATTGCACATGATTGGCTAGAAACGCTGCTGGCACCCACGCTCCATCCCGTTATTAATGCTACCGGGGTCATTATCCATACCAATCTGGGCCGTGCCCTGTTGAGCGAAGAGGCACGCCAGGCCGTGGCTGCTATCGGCGGCAGTTACAGCACGCTGGAGTATGATTTGGTGCAGGGAGTGCGCGGCTCACGCAGCCTCCACGCCGAGGCGCTGCTGACTCGTTTGACCGGAGCGGAGGCAGCCCTGGTCGTTAACAACAATGCAGCCGCTGTTTTGCTGCTGCTCTCGGCGCTCTGTCAGGGAAAAGAGGTCATTATCAGTCGAGGTCAGTTGGTTGAAATTGGCGGCGGCTTTCGCATTCCCGACGTGCTGGCCCAGTCGGGGGCGCGGTTGGTTGAGGTAGGCACAACCAACCGCACCCATCTGCATGACTATGAGCGGGCTATTACAGAAAACACGGCCGCTATTATGGTGGCCCATTATTCCAACTACAAGGTGATTGGCTTTACGACCGAGCCATCCCTGAACGATCTGGCCGAACTGGCCCATGCCCACAAACTGCCCTTACTCTATGATCAGGGCAGCGGGGCGCTGCTGGATGTAGCCCCCTACGGTCTGACGCCAGAGCCGACGGTGCTAGACGGGCTGCACGCGGGCTGCGATCTGGTCGCTTTTAGTGGTGATAAACTGTTGGGCGGACCGCAGGCCGGCATTATTTGTGGCCAGGCGGCGCTGGTCTCACAGTTGAAACGGCATCCGCTGGCGCGGGCGGTACGGGCCGACAAACTTTGTCTGGCGGCTCTGGCAGCTACGCTGACCCATTATTTAACAGAAGAGGCTTCAACAGCCGTTCCCGTCTGGCGCATGATTGCCCGGCCGGCGGCACAGATTCGGGATGAGGCCCATACCTGGGCCGCCCGGCTGCAAGAGCAGGGGGTAAAGGCAGCCGTTATCAACGGCCGTTCTACCGTCGGCGGCGGCAGTTTGCCGGGAACCAGCCTGCCCACCTGGCTGGTGGTTGTTGAGTCTGAAACAGTGACCGACCTGACCTGGCGGCTGCGGATAGGCAGCCCGGCCATTGTGGGGCGGATCCAAGATGGCCGTTTGCTCCTGGATCCTCGCACCGTGTTGCCCCATCAGGCAGAGCCGCTGCTGCAGACGCTTGTGGATGTCGTTCGTACTATGTAGATAAAGGTGTTTCAAGATGATAACTATTATTTTGTTACCCTAATACTGTTAACTTTTTATCATCTAGCCGGTGGGACGTTTAACGGATATTTATCGCGTAAAGGATATAATTATGGCAATACCTGAACAGACCATGACCCGCATTTTGGCCATTGAGACCTCTTGCGACGAAACGGCCGCGGCTGTGGTTGAAAGCGGTACGCACATTTTGAGCAACGTTATTGCCAGCCAGACTGATTTGCATGCACAATATGGGGGTGTCTTTCCCGAAGTGGCCTCGCGCAAACATATAGAGGTTATTTATGCCGTGGTTGAGCAGGCCATGCAGCAGGCCCACATTGGCTATGATGATTTAGACGCCATCGCCGTGACGCAGGGGCCAGGGCTGGTTGGCTCGCTGCTGGTGGGGGTCAACGCGGCCAAAGGGTTGGCGCTGGGGCGGAGCAAACCGCTTATTGGTGTCAATCACATTGAGGGACATATCTACTCGCTGTGGCTAACAGAAGCGGTGGCTGAAATTGAATTTCCACTGCTGACGCTGGTGGTCAGCGGCGGCCACACGGAACTTTATTTGATGAGTGAACATGGTCGCTATGAGCATTTGGGGGGCACCCTGGATGATGCAGCGGGCGAGGCTTTTGACAAAGTGGGTCGGCTGTTGGGTTTACCTTATCCGGGCGGACCGGCCATTGATAAAGTGGCCATAGCAGGCAACCCCACTGCTTATGACTTTCCCCGAGCGGTCATGGAACAAGAGTATGGGTATGATTTTAGTTTTAGCGGGCTAAAAACGGCCGTTATGCGCCGCGCCCGCCGTTTTGAACCAGATCGCCTGCCGGTCAACGATCTGGCGGCCAGCTTTCAGGCAGCAGTGGTAGAGATGCTGGTAACCAAAACGGTTCGGGCGGCCACCGATCATGGGGTGACGGCCGTTCATCTGGCCGGTGGCGTGTCGGCCAATCGGGCGCTGCGGCAGGCAATGGAAGAGGCATTAGCCATTCCGGTACGCTGCCCGCCCCCTGTGTTGTGTACCGATAACGCTGCCATGATCGGGGCTGCCGCCCATTGGTATTTGTTAAACGGCCGTTTTAGCTCGCTCGATTTAGACGTTACACCTAATCTACCTCTAATCTAACGCTGGTTAATTCGTCTTATTCGCTGTTAATTCACGTAATTTTCACGTATAATTTAGCTGTGGGAATTACATATATTGACAATTGGTATGCAATGATAGCAACAATTCCAACAACCGAACCAATTATGACTGTAAGCAATAATGAATTCATCAGCGACAGTAAACGGCTGCAAGTTATTTACGCCGTTCATACCGTCCTCAACCAGGTTGAGTCTAGCCAACTAGATATTCAAACACTCCTGGCCCGTATCATCGAAGTGGCTGTCAGAGAGATCAACGCTGATGAAGGCACGCTTATGATTGTCAACCAGGATATGGAAGTAGAATATGCCTGGCTTGTCCATAAACAAACCACTACCTCCTTGCTTAACAACATCATCAGCCGGGGTCTGGGGGGGCAGGTTATGCGAACCCAGGAAGCGGCCGTTATCAGTGATACGCGTACCGATGAGCGCTGGCTGCCGGATCCCCATCATATCACCAGCCGCGAATCCTGGTCAGTTATTTGTGTACCCATTGTCAATCGCGGCCGTACTATTGGCAGTGCTACCCTGCATAAAGCCGGTAGGAGCCAGTTTGGCCCGGCAGACCTTGACCTGCTGGCCACTATCGCTAATCAAGTTGCCAGCTTTATTGAAAATGCGCGCCTGTTTGAACAGTCTCAACGCCAATTGCAAATATCAGACCTGCTGCGTGAAGCCAGCCGCGTTATTAATTCCACCCTCAATATTGCTGAAATCATGCAACTACTGCTGGCCCAGATGAATGAACTGCTCAATGCAGAAGCCATCTCTATTGCCCTGGTTGATCCGCAAACCAATGAGCTGGTTTACCGTGTGGCCGAGGGCATGGGCAGCAGTAACATCACCGGCTTGCGTCTGCCTTCCAATCAAGGTGTATCCGGCTGGGTTATGGAGCACAACCAACCGGTGTTGGTACACGATGCCACCACCGATCCGCGCTTTAATCCCGAAGGAGATGAACGTACCGGCTACACAACCCGCGCCATGATTTGTGCCCCTATGCAGTTTAAGGGGCAGGGGTTGGGTACAATCCAGGCCATCAATCCCAGCGAAGGCTCTTTTACCGATCAAGATCTGAATCTACTCATCAATTTGGCCAACATTGCCAGCAGTGCTATCGCCAACGCCCAGCAATATGCCCAAACGCAGGCTGCCGAAGCCCGCTACACCAATCTGTTTCAAGACAGCATCGACCCCATTATTTTGACCGATACCGATGGGCAGATCGTAGAAGCTAACCGGCGGGCGATTTCCTTTTTTGGCTACCGTCATGAAGAACTGTTAGGCTGCTCGGTGAAAGATCTGTATGCTCCGGAAACCAGGCCGCCCCAAATGCGGACCATTCCGGCCAGAGGCGTTAAACAATTTACCAGCCGGGCGCTGCTCAAAGATGCCAGCCAGATTCCCATTGAGGTTTACGCCAAACGCACCTTGTTTGGTCGCAATGAACTACTGCAATGGATCTATCATGATATCTCCAAGCAGATCGAACTGGAACAAATGCGCGAAGATTTGATCGCCATGTTGTTCCATGATTTGCAAAGTCCGTTGGGTAACGTCATTTCCAGTTTAGAGCTAATGCGGTATGAAATGCCCCTCGACAGCGATCCTGCCTTATTCTCTATGCTGGATATTGCTGCTCGCAGCAGCAACCGTCTGCAAACGCTCATCCGCTCCCTCTTGGACATCAACCGGTTAGAAGCAGGCCACCCGGTCAGCGATTTACGTGAGGTGGCCGTGACCAGGCTGGTAGAGGACGTGTGGGAGATTGAGGAGCCTAACTTTGAGCGCCGTCGCATCGAACTCAAGCGTAATGTTCAGGATGGTTTGCCGCCTATTTACGTCGAAGAGGATATGATCCGGCGCGTTCTGGTGAATCTGGTGGATAACGCGCTTAAATATAGTTCCGAAAGTGACGAGATTACGATTACCGCTCAGCATGGCTGGAATAATGATGAAAACAAAGTGCTGCTGTCGGTTAGCGACAAGGGGTCAGGCATTCCGCCCCAGTACCGAAAATCCATCTTTGATAAATTCCAGCGCGTTAATGCGCAATCGCCGTCACAGGGCTTAGGATTGGGATTGGCTTTTTGCCGCCTGGCTGTAGAGGCTCATGGAGGACGTATTTGGGTAGATGATGCGCCCAGCGGTGGTGCCCGCTTTAACCTTACCCTGCCTGTGGCCCAGGAGTCGATAGTTTATAGCAAGCATTAAGACGCATGAGTTTGCATCATAGGCACAGATGCGTACACTCATGGGTACTATGAGTCTACGCCTTTATTATGATGATGCTTATCTGACTGAGTTTACGGCCCACGTAACGGCCCGGCTTGAAATAGAGGGACAGCCGGCCGTTGTTTTGGACCGCAGTTGTTTTTACCCTACATCGGGGGGGCAGCCCCACGACCAGGGTTGGCTGAATGAAACGGCCGTTACCAACGTCACCCTCCACCCCGACCACGGCCTGCTCCACTGGCTGGCCTCCCCCCTAAGCACTGACAGGGTAAACGGCCGTATCGACTGGCCCCGTCGTTTTGACCATATGCAGCAGCATACCGGTCAGCACCTTCTCTCCCAGGCGTTTATTCAAGTGGCCCAGGCCGAAACAGTGGGTTTTCATCTGACCGCTGACAACCTCACCATTGATCTAAATAGCAGCGACCTGACCGAAACTCAAATCGAAACGGCCGAACGGCTGGCCAACCAGATCATCTGGGAAAATCGCCCTGTTAGCAGCCGCCTGGTTACACCAGAGCAGGCCCGCCAGATGGCCCTGCGTAAACTCCCCGACGTCGCTGAAACGCACATTCGGCTGATTGAAATCGAGCACTTTGACACAACTGCCTGTGGGGGAACCCATGTGGCCCGCACCGGAGCTGTGGGGTTGGTCAAGGTGGTTAAACAGGAGCGACGCGGCAGCCAGCAGCGTTTGACCTTTGTCTGTGGGCGGCGAGCCTTGAATGATTACGGTCACAAACATCAGGTGATAGACACATTGATGAATCGCCTGACCACGGCTGCTGAGGAGCTGGATCCGACTGTAGCCCGCCTGCAAGAAGAGGGTAAACAGGCTAAGCGGCAGTTGAAACGACAGGCAGAACAATTGGTGGCGGCAGAAGCAGAACGACTGCTGCAAACGGCCTTTGTCCATAATAAGCTTCGCATTATCAAGCAAGTTTTTACCAATCGTGATCCCAACTACCTGCGCCAACTGGCCGGCCAACTGGCCCAGCATGAGTCTGTCATTGTTTTGCTGGGCCTGGCCGGAATAAAAAGCCAGCTTGTTTTTGCCCGTGCCGGCAACACGCCCGGCGCTATGGATCAGCTTCTAATAGAGGCCCTGGCCATAATCAGTCCCGATGCTCGTGGCGGCGGCTCATCCATGATGGCTCAGGGGGGTGGACCGGGCGCAGCGCCCGCCCTTGTCAAACAGGCATTAGACCGTGCCCAACAAATTTTATTCGACACACTCTAAGGTTACGATAAAATACACCCCATGACTTCAGCAAATGATGCCACGATTCAAGCATTACAATGGGTGCCCTTCTTTACCAAGCTGCCACCCGACGAGGCCAATGACCTGGCCCGTCGCCTGGTGCGTCGCCGCTTCAGCAGTGGTCAGATTATCTTTCATCACGGCGATCCGGGTGGGCTGCTCTATATTATTGACAAGGGGAAGGTGAAGATTGCCCATTCCACACCAGAGGGAAATGAAGCGCTGCTGGCCATACTCGGTGCCGGTGATTTCTTTGGTGAGCTGGCACTGCTCGACGATTATCCCCGGTCAGCTACGGCCGAAGCGCTGGAGCCAACCGAAACGCTAACGCTGCACCGCGAAGAGTTTATGCGCTATATCCGCCACAACCCGGAGTTTGCTCTCCATGTGCTGCATACGATGGCCCAGCATATTCGCCGCCTCAACAACCAGATCAGCGACATTTTCTTTTTGGATCTGTCTGGCCGGCTGGCGCGGACGCTGCTTCATTTGGCCGAACAGCACGGCAAGGTAACAGCCGATGGTATTGTGATCGATATTTCGCTAACGCAAACCGATCTGGCGGAAATGACGGGCGCTACCCGCGTCAGCATCAACAAATCGTTGGGTCGCTTTCGTCGTGCCAAATGGATAAAAGCTAAAGGGCGCCGCTTCATCATTTTGGATGAGGACGCCTTGAAAAACTTGATTCAGGTTTCGGGAGGCTCTGTTTATTAGTGTCCTGTCAAGCCTTTTTTGACAGTTGCGCCGTTGGTCAATTCGCCGAATTAGCCGGACAAGACAGTTACGGATTAAACATTAAACCGGGCAATTGTCCTGCCTCACTTCGCTTGTAATAACAGGTTGCTTACCTGACAGTGCCAACTGCTGCCGCCACCGCCACCGCTGATTTCCAGGTCTGTTACGCAGTCGATTAGAGGGCCGGATTGGCTGGCATTGGCAGCCGGCGGTTTGGCCATATTGACCGTCCAGTAATGGCCCCAATCACTGCCCGGCACAAAAACGTAGCTCAGACCAAACTCTTCGTAAGTTGGTGACAAAATCATTTGCCGGTGTATGGGGCTATTCATCCACCAGTCAAACATGGTCTGATGGCTGCCGCTAAACCCCCAGCCAATAATCTCCCCCGCAAACTGCCAATTATACCCCGCCTCATTCATGCGCTGCCCTGGTGTAGAGCCGTCTGACCCGATATGGTCGGTGAACCGATTGTAGGCCATGTCCAGATTGTGCCGTCGCGCCGATTGGTTCAGGCGCATGTCTATCCGGTAAGGCGGCAGGCCGTGGTTAGCGCGAGTGGTGTTAATCAGGTCGGCTATCGCCTGGGCGGCGCCGATGGGGTTGATTTTTTCCCATTCGCTGTTTTCAGGACCGAGCCGCCAGATTTGCTCATCGGCGGCCAGGACATAGAGATGGTTATATAGAGGGTAGGAGGTGGCTTGAACGGCCGTTTCATACCCCGTCTCCGGTGACAAAGCCCAGCCCAGCCGTTCCCTGACCTGCGCCTGTTCACGCCATACCAGGCCAAACCCACGCTGCGGCTGGTATAATCCCGGTGGTGGTTCCAGCCCCGGATCGTCAATCGGATCACCCTCTTGCCACTCATCGACAAAAACCTGCCATTGAGGCTGCTGCTCATCGGCAAAAAGGACATAAATAAGGGCCGACTCTTCAACCCAGAACATGATACCCTGTTCAAACGGCTGTTCGGCCGCGGTTGACAGCAGAGCCGCATCCTGGGCACACACATCTGGAGCCGGCACGAAGAACCAGGCATGAGGGCAGGCCAGCTTGATGGTCACGTCAGCCTGAACCATGGTGGTGCCGCTGTTAACGGCCGTTAAAACAAAGCGGCTCTCATTACGGGCCGAGATAGAAATCGTATGAGTTAACGTTCCGGCCTCCTCAACCTCCCAAACCTGGCCAAACTGCCCCGTTGGCAGCAGGTGAAAGAGGGTCGTTGTGAGAGTATCGGCTGTTTGCCACGTCAGGGTAATGGTGTCACCCGGATCGGCATGGGTGACATTGGCTTCAAATTGAAGGATAAGGGGAGGTGGTACCGGTTTTAGGACAAGAGGCAGGTAGATATGGTATTCAGTAGCGCTGGCAGCCGGTGCTGCGGCCAGCGTTCCCTTTCCCCATAACAACAGGCCCCCTACCAGACCGCAGCCAAGCAACAAAAATAATACCCTTTTCATCTTTAACCCACCACCTCTTTTGAACAAACCCAACGTATATTTCTTAATAGCATACAAGGTAATGTACGATTGCTCCGCAAAAATTGCGTGTAAATTCGTTTTTGGAAAACGTGAGGGTGGTGGGCGTTTTCCCAAACAGCTACTGCCCGTCAAGTTGCGGCCATTTCTGCTGACAGATAGCAACAGGTTGGCAAGCAGGCAGCAGACGGCTAAACTATACCCTGAAAGAAATCAAACGGGATTCTGATTTATGACAACCCGGCCATCACAATAATGCTTATGACCCAATTAAACCTGAACAATCTCCGTTCTCCCAAAACCTTGCGTGCCTGGAGCGTTCATCTTTTTACAGCGACCGGGGCCGTCTGGGGGTTAATGGCCATTATTGCCGTTATTCAACACCAGTGGCAGGCCGCCTTCTTTTGGATGGGTGCCGCCGTGGTGGTAGACAGTGTAGACGGCACATTGGCCCGCCGCTTTGAAGTCAAAGGCATGCTGCCCGACTTCGACGGCGCGCTGTTGGACAACATCATCGACTACCTGACCTATGTTCTGGTTCCGGCCCTTTTTGTATACGAAGCGGGGCTGGTTCCTGATGCGCTGGCGCTGTTTTCGGCCGTGGTCATGGTACTGACCTCTGCCTACCAATTCTGCCAGGCCGATGCCAAAACAGAAGATAATTTCTTTAAGGGATTCCCCTCTTACTGGAATATAATTGTTTTCTATCTGTTCTTGCTGCAAACCGGCCCCTGGGTCAATCTGGCCGTGATTCTGCTGTGCGCCATTTTGATTTTTGTACCCACCAAATATGCTTATCCTTCGCGCATGAGCCGCTTTCAAAAGTTAACCCTTTCGCTGACCGTTATCTGGGCCGTTATGATGCTGGTCGCCCTGTGGCAGCATCCTGCATTGTCCTGGCTGGTTTGGCTATCGCTGATCTATGTTGTGTATTATGTCGCTATCAGTTTCTATCTGTCGCGGCTGCCCGTAGGGGGGTAAAAGGAGGTAAGGTCGCCGACTAAACCAAACATAATATTGCCGATTGCTCATATCTATGATAAAAATCAGATATCTTTCCCGTCAAAGGCAAACTGGTTACTTAGAAAACGACCGGTTGTCCCCAGACTGCTCGGTGCAGTGAGTACGGGCAAGCAGTTGAACAGCAAATTCAGCCGCAGCAAATTATTTGTCCCCTGGTCTAAGCCCTTGCTGCGCTACAACCTATAACAGGAGGAGTGCCATGACCACAGATACAATACTTCACCGGCTGCATGAAAACAAGCGCATCCGGCCCAATGCGCCAGCCTATTATCTAAAAACAGGCGATCATTGGGTTCCCACCTCGTGGCGGGAATATACCGATGAAGTGCGACAGGCAGCCAGAGCCTTAATTGCGCTGGGTGTCAAGCCGGGTGGCTCCGTCGCTATTTTAGGGTTCAACCGGCCCGAATGGGTCATTATGGACCTGGCCGGTATGCTGGTGGGCGGTACCGCCACAGGTATCTATACCACCAATTCGCCGGAAGAAGTCAAATACATTACCGCCCATTGTGAGGCTCATGTTATTCTTCTAGAAGACGAAAGCCAATGGGAAAAAGTTAACCAGATTTGGAATGATATTGATACCCTCAAACATGTCGTCATGTACCGGGGCGTCAATATTGACGATGAGCGCGTCCTTTCCTGGGAACAATTTTTGGCCAAAGGGGAAAGTGTTGAAGACAGTCTGATTGATGAGCGACTCAACAGTCTCGACCCCAATGCCCTCTGTACCCTTATTTATACCTCCGGCACCACCGGCCCGCCCAAAGGGGTTATGCTCAGCCACCAAAACCTGGCCTGGACTGCTCAGGTGGGTCTGGAGCTGTTTGAACTGACGCCGGAGGACTCTACACTTTCTTATCTGCCTCTGTCACATATTGCCGAGCAGGTTTTCAGCATCCATGCGGCCATCACGGCCGGCTATCAGGTCTACTTTGCCGAGTCTGGCCTCAAGGTAGCTGACAACATCCGCGAGATACAGCCCTCCATCGTTTTTGGTGTCCCCCGCGTGTGGGAACGTTTCCACGCCGGCGTACTGGCCAAGATGCAAGAATCCACCGGAGCCAAAGCCAAAATTGCAGCCTGGGCACAAACGGTAGGGCGTGAAGTCAGCGCCCTGAAAAATCGGGGTGAAGAGCCGTCAGGCCTGCTGGCGCTTAAATATAACATTGCCAACAAGCTGGTTTTCTCCAAAGTCAAGCCGGCCCTGGGTTTGGGCAATGCCCGCCACATGGTTTCGGGCGCAGCCCCCATTGCCAAAGAGATCCTGGAGTTTTTCAGCGGCCTGGACTTGATTATTTATGAAATTTATGGCCAGTCTGAGGACTGTGGTCCGACTACCATTAACCGGCCCGGTGCCACCAAATTTGGCACGGTTGGCCAACCCTGGCCCGGCACCGAAGTCAAAATTGCCGACGATGGGGAGATTTTAGTCAAGGGTCCCAACGTCTTCATGGGCTATTACAAAGATGAGGCCGCCACCAAAGATACCCTGATTGACGATTGGCTCTACTCCGGTGACCTGGGCCAGTTTGACCAAGATGGCTTTTTGACCATCACCGGCCGCAAGAAGGAAATTATTATCACCTCCGGCGGCAAGAACATTGCGCCCAAGAATATTGAGGCTGCCCTGAAGAATCTGGATCTGGTATCTGAAGCCGTGGTAATTGGTGAACAGCGGCGCTATCTGACGGCCCTATTGACGCTGGAAGAGGGCGCGGTAGCCAAGTTTGCCGAGGAACATGGCCTTGATGTGGCTACCCTTCATGAAAATCCGGCTGTGCGCGTGCATTTGCAAAAAGAAATTGATGAGAAAGTCAACGTACACTTTGCCCGTGTGGAGCATGTGCGCGGCTTCACCATCTTACCGCGCCAGTTTACGGTGGAAGATGGCGAGCTAACCCCCACGCTCAAAATTAAACGGCGCATTATTGACCAGAACTTCAAGGGTCACATCGAATCGATGTATACTGAGTAATACCAAGAAAGTCAGAAGTAGGAAGTCAAAAGTAAGCCCCTGGCCCCTGCCAGGGGTTTCTTTTTGTGAGGGACGACGGACGAAGGTCGGGGGCGGACACCCTTTTTTCGTCTTTGGTCCTCGGTCTTCGGTCGATGCGTATGGATAATCAAGAGCGTTTAACTATATGGGGCAGAGCCTTAAAACAGCAGCTCATGCTGCTGGGTGGGTTGGTGCTGCTGCTCTGGCTAATTGAGGTAACAGATTGGCTGTTGTGGGGCTATCCATTAGACCAGTGGGGCATTCGGCCGCGTCAGATTGAAGGATTGTGGGGCGTGGTGTTAGCGCCCTTTTTACACGCGGGTTTTGGCCATCTGGCAGCTAATACGATTCCCCTTTTGGTGCTGGGCTGGTTTGTTCTGCTGCAGGGCATACGGCCGTTTTTTCTGGTAACCGTTACAGTCATGATGGTCAGCGGCCTGGGGACCTGGCTGGTGGCTCCGGCCAACACGGTCCACATTGGGGCCAGTGGCCTTATCTTTGGTTATTTCGGTTTTTTGCTGCTGCGCGGCTATTTTGAGCGAAGTGCACCCGCCCTGCTGGACGATGGTTGTTGTCCTTTTATATGGCGGGTTAATTTGGGGTGTTTTGCCACAGGGGCCAGGTATTTCCTGGCAGGGTCACTTGTTTGGTTTTGTAGGGGGCGGTCTGGCAGCTTATATGGTAACAAATCATGGAACTACTTGACCATTTTTTTTTAGGCAACCCGCTGCGTAACTGGCTTGTGGCCTTGGTGGTGAGTACGGCCGTTTACCTGGGCCTGCTTCTCTTTCGCCGCATTGTTATTAAACGATTTAAAGTTTTTTCCCGGCTTACCTCAACCTATATTGATGATGTGGTTGCCCATGTCCTAAAACAAACCCATTCTCTGTTTATGTTTGTGGTGAGCCTGTTTGCCGGGGCACTCTTTTTGCGCTTACCCCTGGCCATCGAAACGGGTCTCAGCCATCTTTTTTACATTATTTTGTTTATCCAGACCGGTTTGTGGGCTACCAGCGCCCTGACCTTTGGCAAAAGCATTTACCGCCAGGAGCGATTGGAAGAGGATGCGGGCAGCGTTACCGTTATGTCGGCCCTCGTTTTTGTGGGCCGTCTGGTGCTGTGGATTATTGTCCTGCTCCTCATTCTGGACAATATTGGAATTGAAGTTACCTCGTTGATTGCCGGTTTGGGCATTACCGGCATTGCCGTAGCCCTGGCGGTGCAAAATATTTTGAGCGACTTGTTTGCCTCTCTCTCTATTGTGCTGGACAAGCCATTTGTCATTGGTGACTTTATTGTCATTGGCAATGACAAAGGTACGGTAGAAAAAATTGGGCTGAAAACGACCCGGCTGCGCAGCCTGACGGGGGAACAGCTTATCTTTGCCAATACCGATCTGTTGCAAAGTCGCGTCCACAACTTTAAGCGTATGGAGGAACGTCGGGTGGCCTTTAGTTTCGGCGTGTTGTATGAAACCCCCGTTGAAAAAGTGGAGCAGATTGGAACCCTGGTGCAAGAATTGATTGAAGAAGAATCAATGACCCGCTTTGACCGCGCACACTTCCTCACCTTTGGCGAGTCCTCATTGAACTTTGAGGTCGTCTATTTTGTCCTGACGCCTGACTATGCTACCTATGCCGAGATCCAGCAGCGGCTCAACCTCAACCTGCTGCGCCGCTTTGAGGCCGAAGGGATTGAATTCGCCTATCCGACGCAAACGCTGTACGTAAAACGTAATGGGTAAAAGGGGTCTTCAGGATTTTATGAAAAAGCATATTGCGTATTTCGTATTGCGTAGCCAGAGAGAATTACGGAATACGCAATACGGAATACGACTAAACCCCGCCAATTCCCAAAGAGCCGGGTAAGGATTATAATTTACATGATCCTTACGTGATCCTTATCGCTGAATAGAGCGCAGGAAAACGGCATCATCGGCGCCGGTGGCTGTACCGGTGACGGCCAGCCGCTGGCCCGTTTCAGCCAGGTAGAGGCCCACCGCCAGCGGATAGCGGCCCGATTCGACCCCGGTTAAGTCAATCTCATAGCTGTCTACCACCACCTCGTCGCCCAACCAGCGGCCGGTAGGGTACTCGTTTTGCTGGGGCATCACGTCCTGCTGCCAGACACAGCAGGTACCGTCAGGGTGCATCAGGTGGATAAAGACGGTGTAGTTTTCCTGGGGGGGGCGGAGGGCTTGCCAGGCCAGCGTCAGCCGGTAACGATCCCCTTCCGTTTCTTCCAAATTGTAGCCCAATAATTGAATCTCATTGCCAAAGCGGGCATCCAGCAGATGATCCAATGGGGGCGGGCTGAAGATGCGTTCGGTGGTTTCAATAATGACAGATCCAAGCGGGGTATCGTAGAGTGATTCACCCGTTTCCAGGGACAAGAGGCGCAGGTGCAGCCGGTATTGGCCCGGCGGCGTGTTGTCAGACGGCCGTAGCTGCACCGGGTCTATCAGAAAAATCGGTGTTTGCCACTGACTGAAGGGGTAGCTGCCGCCCACCGGCTGCGTATCTCCCAAAATGCGGCCCGTGTTGTCCGGGCGCATCAGCTCCAGGCGGACCACCAGCGGGGGTTGGGGCTGCGTGGCCTGCCACCAGAGGCTGAGACCCAGCGGTTCGCCGGTAGGCACCCGCTCCGGGCCGGGCTGGTAGCCCAGCAGCAGCAAGCCGGGGCGCACTTCTTCATGAATGGGTTGGGGTGGCTGTGGTCGGGGGCTTGGCAATTCGCCGGCAGCCACAATGGGAACATTTTCAATGGCAAAGGCGTCCCCGGCATAACGGCCGTTTTCATCCAACCGCGGCAGCCGTTCCCCCGTCTCGGGAGCAAACAGCCCCACGCGCAGCCGATAGTGGCCCGGCGGTGTGCCCGGCGGCAGCGGTACGGTTACCCGCTGCACAATCCGCTCTCCTTCTGACCATTGGGCAGCCGGATAGGCAAACGTTTCCCCCTGCGCCCAGCGGGTGCGCCACCGATCCTCCAGATGGACAAAGGGGCTGAAGTCGGCCGCCGGCTGACCTGTCACTTCCCAGAACAAGGTCAGGGCCACTGTTGAGCCGGAGGCTGCTTCAGCGACATCATAGCCCAACAGTCGCATCGTGTGGCCAAAGTTGGCGTTGGCCGGATGGGGTGGATTGAGGGTGGGCGGCTGCGCCAGTTCATAAACAGTAAAAGCCAGCGGCGGCGCATCGGGAGTGGGTGGGGCTTCGTCGAAATAGGGGGCGGCCCAATCCGGCAGCGGGCTGTTATAGGGGTAGACATAGAGGGCCGGTCCCTCGGCAGGAAAAACCAGGGCACGGCTGCTCGGCAGCCAGTTGATGCGGCTGTAGTGGCGGCTGAGGAAGGCCATTGTGGGATGTTGGTAATGAAGGGCGGCCACGTAAACGGCCGTATCGTTCAAATTCCTCTCTTCTAAATAGGCAGCCGCAGCCGCTAAATCCCCGTCCGACTCAAAAAAGAGGTCTGGCTGGTTGGCCCATTGTTGAAAATAAAGGCGATTGGTCACTAGACTGCCGCCCAGGAGCAGTCCCAGCGCCAGCAGGATTGTCAGGGACAATTGTTTAGCGCCAAGTCGCAAAACATGCCTTTGCGTCTTTGCGGTGAGAAAAATTCTGTGTAATTCATCTAGTATTAGGATTA
>JAWOIM010000631.1:0-7717 GCA_046484685.1 Chloroflexota bacterium
GCTCTTTTTCGTTAATAGGCATAGGTGCTGTCATCTTCATGATCTCTGTTTTTACCCGGTAATAAGCGACCGGTCCAGGGCAATATCCGGTGTACACATTTTATGAGAATAGGGGGCAAAAACGGCCGTGTATAAGACAATACCCGCTTTTACAAGATTGTACCATCCAGCATGGCAAAATTCCACAAACCAACAAGGCCAACCGTGAAGCAGTTAACCCCACCATCCCTATCAGAGAGCCAAACTTTGCCCTGGATGGGTGTGGCCCTGATGGCCCACACCGGTTGGGGCGCTTACCCGGTCTTGGCCCGCTATCTGCAAACCAACAGCCAACTGCCCTCTATGTCGCTGCTGGCGCTGGGTAATTTGCTGGGCCTGATCATTATCAGCCTCCTGTTGTGGCCCCGGTTGCACCGGCGCAGCTTCAACCATCCGCTGCTGGGGGTGTTTGCCGTTATTGTGGTCCTGCGCGGTGTCACCAACTTTTTAGCTGCCCGCTACACCCTCTCTATTTATGTCCAGCTTATCACCCAGATGACTCCCTTTCTGGTGGCCCTGCTTAGCTTGACGCTGCTGCGGGAGCGGCTGCCTCACTACACCGGCCGGGCCATGACGCTCTGTCTGCTGGGGGCTGTGCTGATGATGAGCGGCAATATTGACCTGACCCAGGCGCTGCCCGACCCCAACCGGCTGGACTGGCTGGGCATTACCCTGGCCCTGGTCAGCAGCCTGGCCCTGGCCGTCTATATGCTGCTGGTACGTCACTCGGCGCAGCGGGCGGTCCCCGGCGAGGCCATGAACGTGATCCAGCTTTTGGCCCTCTTTTCCTTCAGCCTGCCGGTCAGTCTGGCGCTGGGTGAAGACTGGAGCCGCTACCTGGCCCTGGAAACAGCGGATTGGCTCGTGTTTGCCGCTTTTGTTCTGGGCGTCCTGGTCATGTGCAATTTGGGTCAGATAGGGGCGCTGCGCCGGCTGGGTGCACCCCTGGTCAGCAGCCTGCTTGCCTGGCGGCTGGTGGGGGCACTCGTCGTCGGTGCCCTCTTGCTCGACGAGCGGCTGACTACCCTCTGGCAAGTTCTGGGGGCAGCATTGGTGCTGGTGACAATCACCTGGTATTTGTGGCAGCAAAGGTAACTACTAAATCTCTACTTCGGCTGCGCTCAGCACGAGTCTGGAATTTCACCGCCAATCCTGCCCCCTTGCTGTTCTAATCAGCGCGGATGAGGAGGGGGATATATTGGTAATAAGCCGCTGCTGAGGTCACGGTCATCTGGACGGGAACGGCCGTTTCGGGCACGTTGGGATCATTAGTGTAAAGCGTCAATGTACCCGTGTATGGTCCGGTGAAGGTTAAGGGGGCGGTGTAGGTTAACCAGACGGTGGTACTCTCCTCGGCGCTGATAGTGCCGCTGAGGGGGGCCATCTCTAACCAGGTCAGGTCGGGAGGCAGAGCCAGCGTCCAAGTAAGCGGCGCTTGACCGCTGTTGCTGATGGTCCAGCTATTGGTGAGACTGGTGCCGGCCGTTAGCGTGACGGGATCGGGTGGAGACCAATCTAGTTCAGGGGTGAGGATGGTCATATGGACGGGCACATCTGTTTCTGGCGCGTTGGGCGCATTTGTCTCCAGTGTCAACATGGTGCTGTAGTCACCGGTGCCGGTCAACGGAGCGGTGTAGGTGAGCCAGACGGCCGTCTCTTCTCCGGTGTCAATCACACCATTTAAGGGTGCGGCTGTCAGCCAATCTAAGTCAGGTGGTAAGGAAAGCGTCCAGGTGAGCGGGGCCAGCCCGGTATTGCTGATTGTCCAGCTTTGGCTCAGGCTGCTACCGCTTACTAATATAACCGCTTCTGGCTCAGACCAGACAAGGTTAGCAACCGGCGAGGTTATCTCAAAAAAGATAGCACTGATGGCCCCCCAATTGCCGTTCGCATCCTGGCCCCGGACAAAGAGGATGTGCTGACCCAGCGGCATCTGACTTATGTCAATTGTGCCGACAACAGCCTCAACCGGGCCGGGTACTCCCTGGTTGACCAGCGCCAGGGTGTGGGTTACGGTGCCGGTCATCCAGTGGGGCGTAGCCACATAGGCCGCTGCTGTGGTGATGGGATTGCTGCCGTTGTCGCTGTCGTCGATAACGGCCGTTACCGTCATGATGCCCGACACCCCTACTTCGGCCTCAATATCCAGGGAATCAGGGCCAAAAGCGGTAAGGTAGGGCGTGCGGGCAATCTTGGCCGCATATTGCAGCGATGGCCCATTATCCGGCCACTGCACATCATCAATCTGGCTGTAAGGGGGCATAAAGGAGGTGCCTACTTCGTAGGTAAAAGCGGGAATGCCCAATGCGCCATAAGCCCAATCATCACTGGTGCCGCTGGCCACATAGAGACAAACTGAAGGCTGGCAGGAAAGATAGCCATTATAGGTGGCCAGCTTATCACCGATTGCTTTCAGTTGGTCACGATTCGGGGCCTGAACTGGGGTGTAGCCCCAGGGCCACAGCACCAGTTCGCTGTAGCTGTGCAGGCTGATTAGAATGCCCATCGTATCGTCCGGGGCCGGATTGCCCGGGGTAGGCGGATGGGGATTGGGAATCAACGAGGCCACCAGGGCTTCCAATTGGGCCACTTCTGACTCTGAACCGGCACTCCCCCCACGATAGGTTTGGGAACAAGGCTGTGTACTGCTGCCGCCGGTGCCCCATTGATGGCTGTGGTTACGATTGAGATCTACCCCATATTGCCAGCTAGAACTGGGCGGCCACTGGGTGCAGCCGGCCCGGGAATTTTTACGCTGGTAGAAGGGATTACCGTTGTAAGGGGCGCGTGTGCCCAATTCAACCAGCCACAGGCCGTCGGGATTGGCTGTAGGCACAATCCAGACTTCATGATAATCGACCAGCCAGGTAGCGTCAGGGTCGGTACCGTAGCCTTCGACCAGCCAATCCAGCAGCCGCATGGCAATTTCAGGCGTCGTGATTTCCCGCGAGTGCAAACCGGCCATCAAAAAGAAAACGGGCTTGGGACCGGGAATATCCTGATTGGTGACACGCATGGCCTTCAGGGGAAAGCCGGCGTTATAGTCGTTGCCCGGCGTCAGGCAGCCGCCGCTGAGCAAACAATAGCTGCTGCCGTAAGTGACCAGTTCGGTCAGGCTGGGGTAGGTATCACTAATGAGGGCCATATCGTCATACAGCTCATCGACGTTGCGGTAGCCACCGTAAAAGTCAAACAGGTATTGGTTATCCTGAAACATGGCGGTGGCTTCTTCATCCAGTTCCAGATGCCAGCCGGCCACCAACAGCGACTCATAGCCGACCAAATCGAGGCCAACCAGGACGTATTTTTCTTCCAGGTTGTTGTACTCCCATAGGTCATAATCAACCAGCCCTTCGATATCGGCAATCTCATCGTAGTAGGCGCGAACGACAAAATCACCGTCGGGCAGGATGCCGGCCGGATCGCTTTGGGGAAAGGCGGTCAGCCGGTCGGCCAGACCAATGAGGAAGAAGAGGGAAACGGCCGTTAATAACGGCAGCAAAAGCGCATATAGGCGCTGGCGGGAAACAGGGGAAAAATTCATGGGTTACACTCCAAGGGATAGGTTAGATTAAACAAAGCAGGCTGATTTTACCATTTTTTGTAAAATAGGCTTATTCTAACCTAACGATAATAGACGCACGGCAACGGGCATGGTATAATAGCCATGTCTGGGGGATGACAGGCTTCGACGGAGAAGGAGCTCCCTGGACTGCAAGCCGAGCACGTTCTACATCTCGTAAAACTGGGAGCAACAATTAAGTGCCAACAACGCACGTTCTTACAACGCTCTCCCTCTGGCTGCGTAATGCAGCGGTCGCCTAGCGACCGGAGAGTAGATGTTTCCTTAAAGGAGACCCGTTTGCGCCAAATGTTCGTCAGTCAGGCGGTAGCAGACGACACACTACACTGACGTGCTCCTCATCGACGTCGATAGATGAGATTAAGCGGCTCTTTCGGGAGCCATCGGCTAACCCAAAATAAACCCCGTCGGCCGGGGATATGCGGGTGACACTAAATAGGCTGACTACGCTTGTAGACGTTCAGATGGATTACTTGTTCGGACGTGGGTTCGATTCCCACCATCTCCATTGAGAACAGCGGATTGGGAAATGAGCAGATTTGTAATTGCTCATTCCCCAATCCGCTGTTTTTTGTTTGCATAATAAATTGAGAAAAAGCAGCCCATTTTGTACAAATCCGCAACACAATTGCGGATTTATACAAAATGGGTATACTAAACGCATGATTGAGCGAGAATTGGCTGCTAAATTGTTGGATCTGGCCCAAAAGTTTCCTGTTGTCAGCCTAACGGGGCCACGCCAATCAGGAAAAACGACTCTGGTGAGGGCTGTTTTTCCTGACCTACCCTATGTATCCTTGGAAGAGCCGGACATACGTCAGTTTGCGCTCAATGATCCGCGCGGCTTTCTGGCCAATTTTAAACAGGGCGCCATCCTGGATGAAGCCCAGCATACACCCGACCTCTTTTCTTATGTTCAAACAATTGTAGATGCCCGGCCGGACATTCAGTATGTTTTGACCGGTTCGGCCAACTTTTTGTTGATGGAACAAATTAGCCAGACATTGGCCGGCCGCAGCGCCATCCTGAATCTGCTCCCTTTTTCGTTGACCGAACTGGCTGCCGCCGGATACAAATTTACTCAGTATGAAGAAGCCATTTTTACCGGCCAATATCCCCCTATTTATGATCGCCAGATTCCTCCGGCTGATTTCTACCCGGCTTATTTGCAAACTTATATAGAACGGGATGTGCGGCTGCTAAAAAATATCGCTGACTTGAATGGGTTTGTTCAATTTGTTCAGTTGTGCGCCGGCCGTACCGGACAGCTCCTTAATTACAGCAGCCTGGCCAATGATGCCGGCATCAGTCCTAACACGGCCAAAGCGTGGCTGTCAGTTTTGGAAACCTCGTTTGTGGTATATCAGCTACGGCCGTACCACCAAAACTTCACCAAGCGGCTGGTCAAATCCCCCAAACTTTACTTTTATGACACAGGCTTAGCTTGCAATTTACTAGGTATCCAGACAGCCGAGCAGGTCAGTACCCACTACTTGAAGGGGGCCTTGTTTGAAAATTTGGTCATTAACGAGTTCGTCAAACGCTCGCTCAACCAGGGTCAACGACAATATCCTTACTTCTGGCGCGATAATCACGGCAAAGAGATTGATTGTTTGTTGGTTGATGGTGAGCAGGTAACGGCCGTAGAAATCAAGGCTGGTAAAACCATCTCTAACAGCTACTTTCGCAACCTCCACTATTGGCAAAAATTACAAGAAGAATCGCCTGCCAACAAACCCGGCAAGAGCGTTGTAGTCTACGGGGGCCAAACAACCCTGAAAATGGATGTCGGTTCACTGATTAGCTGGCGCGACCTGGACACCATTTAACCATTCTATCCGTTCCTTTCCCAATCCGTTGTTCTCTTTGAGTATATGCTGAAAAACAACGGCCGTTTCTTCCCCAAATCCCCCATTCCATGATAGAATACCTGTTCGATTAAACAAACAGTTAAGCAACTTCTTCGTAATTCGTAATTCATAATTCGTAATTTTGAGGAACCATGACCCAACGACCCTTTGAAATTGCCTCCGACTTCCAGCCAACGGGTGACCAACCCCAGGCCATTGAGCAGCTTATAACCGGTTTGAAGCGCGGCGACCCCTTTCAAACGCTGGAAGGGGCCACCGGCACCGGCAAAACCTTCACCGTGGCCCACGTCATCGAGCGCACGCAGCGGCCGGCGCTGATCCTGGCCCACAACAAGACGCTGGCCGCCCAATTGTACAGCGAGTTTCGCGAATTCTTCCCTAACAACGCCGTCTCCTACTTTGTCAGCTATTATGACTACTACCAGCCTGAAGCCTACGTGCCTCGCCACGACCTTTTCATCGAAAAAGAGACCCAGATCAACGAGGAGATCGACCGGCTGCGGCTGCAAACGATGGCCAATCTGATGAGCCGCCGCGACGTGATTATTGTGGCCTCTGTCTCCTGTATCTATGGGATTGGCAATCCGCAGGCCTGGGGCAAAGTGATCGTCAAAATCGAGCGCGGCCTTCCCTACCGGCGCGACCTGCTGCTGCGCCACCTGGTTGACATTCAATATGACCGCAACGACCTGGAACTGCGACGTGGTACCTTCCGCGTGCGCGGCGATACGCTGCAAATCTTCCCTGCCTACAACGAGAAAACGGCCTACACGGTCGAGTTTTGGGGCGATGAGGTGGAGCGTATTACCGAATTTAACCCGCTTACCGGCGAAATTGAGCTGGAACATACCGGCATCGAAATCTTCCCCGCCCGTCAATTTATCACCGATGACGAAAAGCTGGCCCAGGCCGTTAATGACATCGAAGCGGAGCTAACGGAGCGCATCGCCTACTTCAAAGAGCGCAACATGCTCCTGGAAGCGCAGCGCATTGAGCAGCGCACCCTCTATGACCTGGAGATGCTGCGCGAAGTGGGTTTTACCTCCGGCATTGAGAATTACAGTCGCCACCTGGATCAGCGCGAAACCGGTTCACCCCCCTGGACGCTGCTCGACTACTTCCCGGCCGACTATTTGATGATTATCGACGAGAGCCATATGACCATTCCCCAGGTGCGGGGCATGTTTGCCGGCGACCGCAGCCGTAAACAAACGCTGGTCGATTACGGCTTCCGTCTGCCCAGCGCCCTGGACAATCGGCCACTCAATTTTGACGAATTTACCGAACGGTTGGGGCAGGCCCTCTTTACCAGCGCCACGCCCGGCCCCTATGAACTGGAACAGTCGGCCCAGATTGTGCCCCAGGTGATACGGCCGACCGGCGTTCTCGACCCGGAGGTGGAGGTACGGCCGGTGCGCGGCCAGGTGGACGATCTGCTGGCCGAAATTAATAAAAGAACGGCCGTGGGTCAGCGTGTCCTTGTGACGACCTTAACCAAGCGCATGGCCGAAGATTTAAGCGATTATCTGCTGGAGATGGGGGTCAAAGTGCATTATCTCCATTCGGAGATTCACACCATCGAGCGCACCGAAATTTTACGCGACTTGCGGCTGGGTGTTTTTGACGTGGTGGTGGGCATCAACCTGCTGCGTGAGGGGCTGGACCTGCCGGAAGTGTCGCTGGTGGCCATTCTGGATGCCGACAAGGAAGGCTTTTTGCGCTCGGAAACGTCGCTCATCCAGACGGTGGGGCGGGCGGCGCGGCATATTGAGGGACGGGTCATTATGTATGCCGACAAGGTTACGCGCTCAATGCAGGCGGCGTTGGACAAAACGACGGAGCGGCGCGAGCGGCAGGCGGCCTATAATGCGGCGCACGGCATTGAGCCGCGCAGCATTTTGAAACGGATCCGGGACCTGACGGATGATATTGCCGAGAGCCGGCAGCAGGAAGCCCTGGCTATTGCCGAGGAGCAGGCGGCCTATACCGTAAAAATGGCCGACATGCCCCCCGACGAGCTGCGCCATATGATTGCTGAACTGGAAGCCCAGATGAAAACGGCCGCCCAGAACCTGGAGTTTGAGACAGCGGCCGTTTTACGCGACGAAATAATGAATCTGAAACAAACGCTGGCCCTCAAGGAAGTGGGGGGCCGTGAGGATATGCCCGAATGGGAGCGGCAGCGACTGCTGGACGCGGCCGGCATTGGGTAGGAATAGATAGG
>JAWOIM010000660.1:0-9938 GCA_046484685.1 Chloroflexota bacterium
ACAGTTGACACAAATCGCCTGGAACTTGCTTTGCCGGTAACGGCCGTATCCAATCAAATCCAAACCGGTGCTGTCCTGCTCGGGGCTGAGGTTTGGGGCACAAATGCACGCGGTGAAATGGTTCCTGCTACCTGGATTGGCGGCATCACCACACCGGTTGAGCAGCGAAGCGGCCTCCACTTGCCTCTGAATCTAGACATGCGCTGGCTGGCCCTGGCTGAGGTCGGTGCGCCTTATGAACTGCGTAACGTGCGCCTGCAGGATGTAGAGACCCAGATTCCTTTTGCCACGGCCGCTACGCTGGCCCTGGACCTGCCGCGCAGTGCAGAGAGTGAGGTGGCTCGGTTGTCAGTAACGGCCGTTAGCGACGACATGCTCATGGGTGTGGCGCCTGACCTGAGCGCCGAACCCACCCCTGCCTATGTTGGCGGTAATAAGCTGATGTTGGTCCACGGCTACTGCTCCGGCGGTGTCTGGCCCACTTCCCATTTTTCCAACTACGCCGTCTTCCAGGATTTCAATCAGAACCGTTCCCACAACCAGTTTGCCCAGCTTATTGGCAGCTATGGCAGCCAGTTTGACTCCTTTGGGGTGGTGGCACACAGTCAGGGTGGCGCAGCGACACTCCACCTTTACACCTACTACTGGAGCGGGTTGGATTGGTCTTCGGGCAACCGGCTGATTCAATCGGTGGGCACGCCTTACCAGGGCACATCTCTGGCCGGGATGTTGGCTTTACTGGGAGAAATTTTTGGGGCCGGCTGCGGCACCAATTGGGATCTGACCTATGATGGGGCTTCTCTCTGGCTGTCTGGTATTCCGTCTTGGGCACGCAGCCGTGTTTATTACCACACGACTGCTTTTGAATGGAAATGGTGGCGCTACGATTATTGCAGTTTGGCCACCGACCTTTTCCTCTCTGATCCCGAAGACGGGGTTGTAGAGCGCTGGGCCGGTCAGTTGAGTGGCGCCAACAACATGGGCCACAAGAGCGGCTGGTGTCATACCAACAGTATGCGCGATCCGGCGCAATATCTGGATTACAGCCGCAACAGCAACATGAACGCCAACGCCAATCGGTAACGAGAACAGTCAGTAAGTCAGTAAGGGGCATCGTTCATGGCGGACATGCCCTTTACTGTTTTTCATCATACCTTCAATAATGTAAATTATTTTAAGTATGGTCTTGTAAACAAAAAGTCGCCCTCCACCCTCTTGCGAAAGGCAAATCTTCCCGAGCTCTAATGCCGGGCAACTGATTCCCGTATGATCAACTCGGTCTCAAATTGTGGTAAATTGGGTTTTTTCTGTTGCAGCATATCCAGGATAGCTCTGGCCGCAGCCTGGCCGATTTCCACATCGGGCTGGCGCACGGTGGTAAGCGGCGGCACCATGTAGGGCGCAAATGTCTCGTCGTCAAAGCCAACCAGCGACACATCGGCCGGCACGCGGATGCCGCGGCGATAGAGGGCAAGACGAGCGCCAAAAGCCATCTGATCGTTGGCCGCAAAAATCGCACTAAACGGCCGTCCTCGTGCCAACAACATTTCTACCGCCAAAACACCCGACTGCTGCTGCAAATTGCCTTCGACTACCAATCGCGGGTCTATCTCCCACCCCGCATCCAGCATAGCCTGCTCATAGCCCCGGCGCCGCTGCTGAACGTCATCAATGGCCACCGGATTGATATGCGTGGCAGTAATATGCACGATGTCGCGGTGCCCCATGTCCATCAGGTAACGAGTCGCATTATAACCACCCTCAAAATTCTTCACATAGAGACAGTTGTCCGGTAGTGACGGTGTGTTCCGAGCCGCGACGATAAGCGGCGCGTTTTGGGCCACCTCTTGCAGCCGCTCCTCTGAAAGCTGGCCGCCAATAACGATCAGGCCATCCACACGGCGGCCTAATAATTGATAGAGGGCACGCTTTTCCATATCCGGCTGCCAGCGGCCATCGGCAAACAGTGGCCAATACTCCGTTTTTTCCAGGCCCAGCAAAATGCCTTGCAAAATGCCATCATAAAACGGGCTGCCAAAATTTTGTGTGATGACACCAATCGTCATCGATTGACCACTGGCCAGACTTTTGGCAAAGATGTTAGGACGGTACTGCAATTCCTCCACCGCCTGCATCACCGCCTGATGTTTCGCTTCAGTGACCCTGGCCGAGCCACGTAAAACACGAGAAACCGTGCTGGCCGAGACATTCGCTTTGGCGGCAATATCCGTGATCGTTACTTTTTCATTGGCTTCCAGTTTCATTCGTTTCCTTTCACCTTCGACGCTGTCTTTTCAGTAGTCGCTGTAGCCGCGGTTTCCTAACCACCCTCTTCCTCAGCGAGGCAAGTATACCTCGGCTATAGGGATAAGAGCCATTAACTACCTTGACTGCTATTATACGTTGAAATCCTTTTCAAAAGCTATAAAACGAGCAAAAAGTGTGATTTGAGGGGTGAGCAGTCGTCAATCTCTGCTTTTCAGCGCTATTTCGCCCATGAAATCGCCCCATCAGCCACAAAATACCATAAAATGATTGACAAATCAAGGGGTCAATGCTAAACTGCTGAAAACGCTTTCAAGCATTCCGCTATTATAGCCAATTATTGTGAAAGCTTTTCCAGTTATATTTATTGGCAGCCTTTTAACATGTCGTCGAATTCTATTCAGCGGCCGATACAACAAGTCTGCTGAATTAGTCTCTATAAGGTTCCACTCTCCAGTGCGCTTTAGCGTACTTCTTATTCATAGCCAATGTCGTCGGATTAAGCACGGGCAGCAGCCCAAAGGGAGGTGTATCTGCTAACAAACGGGATCTTTTGGCACTCAGGGAGTTGGCAAAGCATATTTTGCGTAACCAAAGAGAATTACGTAATACGGCTAAGCCCCACGAATTCTGAAAGACCCAAAAAAACATAACTCGTCACCATTAAATTACAAACGCTTACAAGACAAAATTTGAAACTGTTTTACATTCAGGAAAGTGAGGAGAAACTCCAATGAATAAGCCAAGACATTTCAGGCTCTTAAGCCTCTTACTCGTATTCGCCCTGGCGCTGGTTGCCTGCGGTGGTGATACCGCCCCAACAACCACCACAGATACAACGACAGATACAACGACAGATACCACCACAACCACAGAAACTACCACAGAGGAAACAACGGCCGTAGAAGAGCCCGCCGCCCCTGCCCCTGGCGATCCGGTCCGAGTGCGCTGGTTTGTCGGCCTCGGTGCCGGTTCTGACGAACCCACCTTTGCCCCCCAACAAGCCGTTGTGGATCAGTTCAACGCTTCCCAGGATCGCATTACACTGGTTCTGGAAATCGTAGATAATGAAACGGCCTACGATGCCCTGGCTACCCAAATTGCCGGTGGCAACGCCCCTGACCTGGTCGGCCCCGTCGGTATTCGCGGCCGTGACAGCTTCCGCGGTGCCTGGCTCGACCTGCAGCCCCTGATGGATGCCAACAATTACGACCTGTCCGACTTCGACCCGGCTATGGTCGATTTTTACCATGTGCAAGAAGAAGGCCAGTTGGGTATTCCCTTCGCCATCTTCCCCTCCTTCATCATTTACAACATAGACCTCTTTGATGAAGCAGGGCTGGCTTATCCGCCCCATGAATATGGCGCGCCCTACGTTGACGCCGACGGCAACGAACACGAATGGAACATGGACACCCTGCGTGAACTGGCCATGGAACTGACCGTAGATGCCAACGGCAATGATGCCACCGACGACGCTTTCGATCCCGTCAAC
Organism: Chloroflexota bacterium; assembly: GCA_046484685.1. GTDB lineage: Bacteria > Chloroflexota > Anaerolineae > Promineifilales > Promineifilaceae > SLGK01. The sequence continues at coordinate 3,761 of JAWOIM010000660.1, forward strand.
ATTGTCCAATTTGGCTGGATGAACCAGTGGACCGACCCGCGCGGTATTGGCACCTTCTTCGGCTCTGGCTCCCTGGTTGCCGACGATGGCTCGGCTCAGGTTCCGGAGGCCTGGGAAGCCGCCTGGCGCTGGACATACGCCGGCTGGTGGCAAGATCACTTCATTCCCAACGGTCCTTACGGCGGTGCTGAATTCCTGCAAGGACCCGGCGGTCCCTTCTCTTCCGGTAACCTGGGTATGGTCCATCTCCACTTATGGTATGTGGCCCCCTGGGCACTTGGTGATGTCAACTTCAATTGGGATTTGGCCGCTACCCCCAGTTACAATGGCGAGATCACCTCTAAGATGCACGCCGACACCTTTGGCATTCTTAGAGGCAGCAACAACCCGGAAGCCACCTTCGAGGTTTTGACCTACTTGCTCAGCCCCGAAGTAGCCCCCCAACTGCTTGACATCTATGGCGGTATGCCGGCGCGTCTCAGCCTGCAAGAAACCTGGTTGAACAACTACTTTGAGACCAACTTCCCCGGTCAGAGCATTGACAAGCAGGTTGTGATTGACAGCATGGAATATGCCGACAATCCCAACCACGAGAGCTATATGCCTAGCTTCCTGGAAACAACCGATCGCTACAACGAATTCTGGAATCGCCTGGCCAACGAGCCTGGTCTGGACTTTGATGCGGAGATGAGCCAGCTAGAGTCCGCTCTGCAAACTATCTTTACCGCTGCCGGGAATTAACGCCATCGATTCTTTGGAAGCTCAGAGAATTAACAAGCCGTGAAACGTGAAGCGTGATCGTAAAGAGATTACGTTTCACGCCTCACGTTTCACGCTTTTTCCAAACGACAGTCATAACAGGTAAGGTGTTCCATATGACAGTAACAACCGCAGCCGGCAAAGCGTTGTTAGGATTCAGAAGGCATTTTCGTAAACGCCCTAAACCCAAAAAGTCCAGTTTATTGCGCTACAAGCAGCGTTGGGGCTTGTTCTTCATCAGCCCCTGGATCATCGGCTTTACACTCTTCTACTTCTTGCCCATGATCGCCGCTTTTGGCTTTTCCCTCTTCAGATTCAATCTGGCCACGCCCGATCAGATAGAATTCATTGCCGGGGCCAACTGGCGGCGCGCTTTTGTAGAGGACCCAGAAGTACTGGCCTCTTTTGGCAAGACCTTCATGTTTGCCGCCATCTCGCTGCCGGCCGGCATGATTTTTTCCATCTTTTTGGCGCTGCTGCTCAATTCAAAACATGTGAAGGCCAAGGTTTTGATGCGTACCCTTTTCTACGCGCCCATCATGATCCCCGGCGTGGCCGCTACGCTCATCTGGAGTGGAGTGCTCAATGAGCAAACGGGGTGGGTCAACCTGCTGTTGCAAAATATCTTTGGTATTCAGGCGGTTGGTGTGGAAGGTATTCGCTGGCTGCAAAATCCCAGGATAATTTACTATACCTATACCATGATAGGCTTTTGGGGTGTCGGCAATGCCATGATCATCATGCTGGCCGGTTTGCAGGGCGTCCCCACCGAGCTGTTTGAAGCGGCCGAAATTGATGGCGCCGGCTATTTCCAGCGGTTATTTAGCATTACGCTGCCGATGATCTCCCCCGTCATCTTCTACAATTTGATTATCGGGGTCATTGGCTTAATGCAATACTTCCTGGTGCCGTACGTGCTGAATGGGGGCGATGGCTCACCGCAGGGCATGACGCGCTTTATTGCCGTCTGGTTCTACAGGCAATCCTTTTCCTTCTTTAACATGGGCTACGGCGCGACCATCGCCTGGCTTATCTTCCTCGTCGGTCTTATCCTGGCGATCGTGCTGTTCGGGACGGCCCGCCACTGGGTCTACTATGCCGGGTCGGAGGATTAGCCATGAAATATTCACGCTTACTGACGTCCAAAAAGCTGCGCGAGGGGATTAACTCCTTTTTATTGACCAGCCTGGGCCTCGTGATGCTGGCCATTTTCCTGTTGCCGCTGGTGTATGGCATTGTCACGTCGCTCAAAACGGATCAACAGATTACTGCCCTAGGCGCTCCCTGGTGGCCGGCCACAGCACGCTCGTTTACCTATGAAGATCAAACCTACGAAATTTTCAAGGTTGTGGAATGTGACGCCGACGACAACCCAATCCCTTGGGGGCGTGACCGCGAAAACCTGACCGTCCCAGATTGTGGCTGGTTCAATCCTGTCCACGACTGGGCATTGGTCACACGCCAGCGAGAGTACGCCGAATTTCTAGATCCGGAAGATCCGGAGGCGGGGCTGATTCATTGGGAAGGTCGCTGGCGCACGCTGGAAAGGGATTGGGTGTTTGACGCCCAGTGGAGCAACTATCTGAAAGCATGGGATACGATTAAGTTTCCCCGCCTGCTGTGGAATACTATCGTTTATGCCGTTGTGACCACGTTTGCTGTTGTTGGCTCTAGCTCGCTGGTAGCCTATGGATTTGCCCGCTACCCTCTGCCTCGCAAAAACTTTTTGTTCATGATTGTGATGGCCACCATCATTCTGCCGGGAGCCGTCACGCTGATTCCGACGTATGCTGTTTTTACCTATATTGGCTGGGTGGGTACCTGGCTGCCGCTCATTGTGCCTGCCTTTTTTGCCAACGGCTACAACATTTTCCTCTTGCGCCAGTTTTTTTTGAGCATCCCCAAGGAAATGGAGGAAGCGGCCACCATAGACGGGGCCGGCCCACTGCGTGCCTTTGTCTCGGTTATTTTACCGCAGGCAAAACCGGCGCTGGTGGCCGCCGGTTTGTTCCACTTTTTCTTTGCCTGGAATCACTTCTTCGAGCCATTAGTTTACCTGGCCGGCAACCCGGAAAAGTACCCGATTGTGGTTGGCCTGACGTCGTTTAACAACTTGTATTCGCAGCAGACTAACTTGATTCAGGCGGCTTCGCTGATTTCGGCCGTTTTGCCGCTGTTGGTTTTCCTGTTAGCCCAGCGCGTCTTTCTACAGGGAATTGTGATTACCGGTGTTGACAAATAGTACCTGTCAGTAATGGGTGCAACTACCGGCGCGGGCTGTGGGCTGTGGCCACAGCCCACAGCCCGCGCCCCAATCAGGAGGAAACAATGAATTCCCACGCTTCGTTTACCCGAACCAATGCTTATCGTTTCTTTTTGATGGCGGGAACCTTGCTGGTATTAAGCCTGGGACTCGTCCTTTTTCTGCGCAGTACGCCCACGCTGGCCGCACCCCCCTGCGGCACGCCCAGGGGCGGTCCCTGTCCCACCGCTACCCCTGGCGGCGATCCGACACCAACGCCTTTGCCCACGGCAACGTCCGTCGCGCCTACGGCTACCCCAGGCAGTGGGGAGTACATGCTTGTCTGGAGCGATGAATTTAACGGGACAGAAATCGACAGGAGCAACTGGACTTTCGACATAGGCTGGGGGCAGAACGGCTGGGGCAACGCAGAATTGCAATACTATACCGACCGGCCGGAAAATGCCCGCGTGGAAAACGGGATGCTGGTCATTGAAGCCCGCAAAGAGCGATTCCGCGCTCAGGAATACACCTCAGCCCGCCTAAAGACGCAAGGATTACATGAATGGACCTACGGCCGTATCGAAGCCCGCATCAAAGTCCCCTACGGCCAGGGCATCTGGCCCGCTTTCTGGTCCCTGGGGAGCAATATAGAGAGTGTTGGCTGGCCGCAGTCCGGTGAACTGGACATCATGGAACACATTGGCCGCGAGCCATCTACGGTCTATGGTACTGTTCACGGCCCTGGCTATTCCGGTGCGGATGGCGTGGGCGGCAGCTACATGCTGTCCGGTGGCCAGCGGCTCACCGATAATTTCCACGTTTTTGCCGTGGAGTGGGAACCGGCCGAAATTCGCTGGTATATCGACAATACCCACTACGCGACCGTGACGCCCGCTGACGTGCCCGGCGAATGGGTCTTTGATCATCCCTTTTTCATCATTATGAACGTGGCTGTTGGCGGCTATTGGCCCGGCTACCCGGACGAGACGACGGTCTTTCCCCAGTTTATGTACGTTGACTACGTCAGAGTGTATCAAAAATAGCATTGGTGGCTGCGTCAGGCTGCTGCTGTAACACCTATCAAATTTTTAAGCGGGGGTTGCCCACCGCGCTGATAGAGAGGCAGGCAACCCCTACATAGCCTGAACATCGGCTGTGTCCGCAGCCGATGTTCAGATTAAAGGCAAGTATATAATGAAACTGCAAAAAGGCATACCCTTATTCATTGCCCTGTTGGTAGGCGTGTTGCTTACCTACATCTTTGTAAATAGTCTGGTTGTGGCCAGAGCGGCTGACTCGCAGACGACAAACAATGTTTTTCCTATGATCGCCGATTTTGAAGACGGCGTCCCGGCCGGCTGGTTTGTCTATGGCGACTGGGGTAACATAACCCTTGAAATCACCGTGCCCACCATTGCCGATAGCGACCCCCTGGCCCTGCCCGGTCAGGTTGGCCCCAATAACGTCCTCTCCGTTACGGCCGAAGTACCCACCTGGGCCGGCTTTGGGGCCGGGCTCAGCCCGGTTCAAGATTGGAGCGACTACGACGCCCTCAGCTTCTGGTTCTACGGCGAAAATTCCGGCACAACCCACGAGTTTGAAATCCAGACCCTGCCCGGCGACGACCGCCGCGCCGAGTTTGTGGACAATTTCGCCGGCTGGCGGCAAATTATCCTCCCCTTCAACACCTTTGGTGCGGGTGGGGCCTATGACGTGACCCAGGTAGACAACTGGGTCTTTGTGCTGGACGGCACCAATGGCTGGCTGCTGCTGGACAACTTACAACTGGTCAACCTGCAACCCTTTGCCGATTTTGAAGACGGCGTCCCGGCCGGTTGGTTCGTCTATGGCGACTGGGGTAACATTTCCATTGACATCACCAACCCCACCATCCCCGACAGCGATCCCCTGGCCTTGCCCGGCCAAGTCGGTCCCAACGACATCCTTTCTGTGACCGCCACCGTACCTACCTGGGGCGGCTTTGGTGCAGCCCTCAATCCGGTACAAGATTGGAGCGATATGCAGGGTGTCAGCTTCTGGTTCTACGGCGAAAACTCAGGCACGATCCACGAATTTGAAATCCAAACCGTGCCGGGTGATGACCGGCGTGCCGCATTTGTAGATGATTTTGCCGGCTGGCAGCTTATCACGCTCCCCTTTACTACCTTTGGCACGCCCCCTTACGATGTGTCCCAGGTAGATAACTGGGTCTTTATCCTGGATGGCACAGATAGCTCGTTCAAGCTGGATGATGTCGGCGTCTACGGTGACGCCGGCAATGTGACGCTGCGCGTGCAGTTTACCCCAGACGGTTATACCGTGCTTGAAGGCGAGACCGTCACCCTCACTGTTGCTCTAAACATTACCAGCACAGAGACTGTCACAGTGGCCTACGAAACGGCCGACGGCACAGCCGACAGCAGCGATTACGTCCCCGTCAGCGGCACTCTCATTTTCCCGGCCATCGTCAAGGCGGCCCACGAGCACTGCAGCATCGGCATTTCGACCGAGTCGGTCGTCACTTCGCCCGCCGAGCTGGAACGCCGTGTCGCCTTCATCCTGGACAACCACCGCCAGCCCGCGCTGGTCGAGGAATTCATCGATGGGCGGGAGTTGCACCAGGGGGCCTGGGGCAACGGCAAGGTTTCCTCCCTGCCGGCGACGGAGATGGATTATTGCGAGTTGAGCGACATCCGCGAGCGGCTGTTCACCTACGAGGCCAAGTACGATTCCAAGTCCCGGCTGTATGAAAAGATCGCGCTGCACGTCCCGGCGCTGCTGGAACCGGAGGAGGAAAGCGAGCTCGAGCGCATCGTCCTGGCCGCCTACCAGGCTTCCGGCTGCCGCGACTACGGGCGCATCGACGTCCGCCTGCGCGACGGCGTTTTTCATGTGATCGACATCAACCCCAACCCCGACATCAACCCGCTGACCTCGCTGACTCAGCCCCCCGCCGATGCCGGTTATTCCTACGGGGAAATGGGCAGCCGCATCGTGAACCTGGCCGCGGCCCGGCATCCTCGATTCAGAACACAGACAGAAGATAAGTGACAGTGTCAGTGCAGGCCAGAAATTCAACGAACGAAAAGTGTTAGTGTTCGTGATAGTGTTAGCAGGAGGCCTAACGAGCCATAGTGGTAGTGATAGTGGTAGTGGTAGTGAAGAATGGAACTT
>JAWOIM010000572.1:0-10201 GCA_046484685.1 Chloroflexota bacterium
TGGTGTCCATTTCAGTATTCAGTAGTCAGTATTCAGTAGTCAGTAGCCGGTATTCAGTAGTCGGTAAGCGGTATGCGGCAAACGGTTGGGAGTATGTGGGGTTGGGTTTTTTGTTGGGGCTGGCGGTGTTGGTGGAGTATTCTAACGGGCTGCTGGTGGGGCTGGTCGGTTTATTTTTGCTGGGGAGTGAACTGGTAGATGGCCGGAGCAATGGGGGATATTCTCTGCGCCGTTTTCTGGTTGTGTTTGGTGGCTTGGCGCTGGGCGGGCTGCTGCCTGCCCTCTTTTTAGCCTATTATAATCAGACCAACTTTGGCAGCCCGTTGACCCTTTCCTACGCTTATGCCATCAATTACCCTTGGGCCGGGGAATTTGGTACCACCTTTACCTTTCCGTTAGGGTCAGGGCTGCAAGCAATGCTCTGGTGGGGGGAAGGGGCCGGTTGGTGTGATGGTCCCTGCTATAATCAGGGCTTGTTGCTGCTCTCCCCTTTGCTGCTGCTGGTGCTGCCCGGCCTCTACTGGTACGGCCGTTCCGCGCCGCGGGCTGCTTTTTTTACAACGGCCGTTTTTCTCACTTACCTGCTCCTTTTTGCCCGCCATCACACCTTTCATGGCTTTACGGGAGACGGCCGTTATCTGGTCCCTTTCATTGGCCTGCTCGTTCCCGCGCTGGGTTTTGCCCTCGATTGGCTGCTGCGTCAGAAAGGGCGGCTGGGACTGGCTTTAGGGCTGCTGGCTATGTACGCCCTCTTCTTTTTATCGCTGCGCAACATCCTGCTCCACATCGGCTTTTCCTACAACTACAGCTTACAATTAAGCCGGCTCGACACCCTCATAGCCCGCCCTGAAAATTGGCTTTATCTGACCGGTCAGATTTTCCCCAACACAGCCAATCTGCCTCTGCTATGGGCAGTCCTCGGCTGGGGACTGTTGTTATACTGGACCGGCAAATGGGCATGGTCTAGGGGTGTGAAACGCGTGGGGTAAGGCTTTTCTGAGCAGGTTCCCCGTATCCCCTCTTGCCGTTTCCTTCTCATCTTTAGCTAAGATTTACCACTGCCAACCCGCATAACTTGTTAGAAAATGTGGTTTGATATACCAACTATGCTAAAATTCTCCCTTTGCGGGCATGTTTGTGGCGTGAGGTTCAGGCCTAAAAGAGCCTCTGCGTTATGTCTAAGCAGCCTGATAGCTAGATAACCATAAAAGTCTTCAACCCTATGGTGGTTTAATAAAATTGTGTTTTAACAAAACGGGAAAAGGAAACTTGCTGCCCTTTTGACATCAAAAGGTCTGCTCGGAGGAAGCAATATGAAATTGAGACATATCACATGGCTGGGTCTTATAGCCCTGCTAATAGCGGCTGTGGGTCATATGACAACACAGACCGCAGCCGCTCAGACAGGACCTAATTTGCTGGTTAATCCTGGCTTTGAAGATGGCCATTTTAGTCAGGACGGCATTGCTGAAATTACCGTCCCCAACGGCTGGCGCCTTCATTGGCTCGATGGCGTTGAATTTGCCGGGTCTAATGGCGTGGCTTACCGGCCAGAAAGCGTTGTCTGGAATATTGCCGGGGCACCGCCTGATGAGCGCGACCTGTATTGGCGTGACGGCATTTATACACTGAAAGTATTCAAAAGCTGGGCACCGATGTACGCTACGCTGTCCCAGGATGTGGCAGGTCTGGAAGTTGGCCGGCAGTACCGCTTAGCTGTGCCTATTTTTATTGACATTGTGGCCGATTATGAGGGGGGTAAGGTTGCCCCCACCAAGATGGATTCCGGTATGGTACGCATGGGGGCCAGCCCGGTTGGGGCTGCCTGGCGTGATGCCAATGCGATTAACTATAGTGGTTGGTGGACGGCAGGAACTATCTCTCCCTTTTACCTGGCCCAACCTATCTTTCTTTTTGATTTCACCGCCACTCAGGATACGATGACCGTCTGGATTGAGTTTGCCTCTAAAGATCCGTACCCCAACAGCGGCTTCTTCCTGGATGGACTGTCTCTGCGGGCTTTGGATGCTGCGCCGGTAGCTCCCGCTCCTCCTCCGCCCGCAACGGGCACGGGTCAGCAACCGGCGGCCCCGGCGGCCCCCGCAGCGCCGGCGCCAACGGTTGAACCTCGCGCCGACGGCTCTATCGTTCACACCGTTCAAGCGAATGATACCATGTGGGGACTGGCTATTCGTTATGCCAGTTCACTCGACATGACACCCGAACAGGCCTTGGACCATATCAAGGACCTCAACAACTCGCCTGCTTTCCTGAACATTGGCCAGGAATTGGCTATCCGGCCGGCGAGCAGTAGTGCTCCTGCCGAACCGGAGGAGGTCGAGGAAGCTGAAGATGAGGCCGAGGGTGAAGATGTTGATGATGCAGTCGATGAAGATGAAGCAGATGAAGAAGCAGTCGAAGAGGAGACGGCCGTCGAACCAATGGCCGTTTCTAGCACCAACAGCGCTATTTGTGTGCTTGCCTTCCATGATCAAAATGCGAACGGGGAGCATGAAGCGAACGATCCGATTCTGGCTGACGCCGCCCTGACGCTGACGCGAGGTGGCAGCACCGTGGCCACGGCCGTTTCTGACGGCACCGGCGATGGCCACTGCTTTGATGGATTAGACGAAGGCACCTATATGGTCCAGTTCTATCCACCGGCCGATTATATACCCACGACCGCCCCCAGTTGGGCCGTCGCCGTCTCTGATGGATCGCGCATAGCGGTTAAATTTGGGGCACAGCGCGGCACGGCCGTTGCGGCCGTGGACAGCGCCGCCGAAGCCGAGAGCGCCGCCGAAGCCGAGGCCGATACTCCATCCGTTGAGTCGGCCATGGTCGTTGATGAGGGCGGTGGCCTGTTGGCCAACCTGGGCACTGTTATTATTGCTATTGCCGTCTTCCTCATCCTACTGGCCGGGGCCGGGATTTTCCTGCTCCGACGCGGATAACGAGCCGGTAAGCAGTAAACAGTAAGCAGTAAGCAGTAAACAGTAAGCAGTAAACAGTAAAGGGCGCTCCCATTGGAGCGCCCTTTTTTATCATATATTCTTTCGACAAACATAGGGCAAACATCGCATCATTCCCCTTTCGTGGTGTAAACGTTACTTAACCGTTACTTAGGCGGACAGAAACGGCCGTTACTATCGTGTAAACTATAGAAGAAGTCTGGGCATACTCTATCCAGCCTGATAACCAATATTTATTTCTTGCTCTGCACGCTTTGCGGTTAAATCTCCGAGGAAATAGCTTAAATGACCCAAAAACAGGACACGCGCCCCGTTCGCCCCGTTAGTTATGTTGGCCCGGCCGGCCCACCCCCCGCCTCTGCCCCTGCTCCCCAAAAAGGAAGTGGCTGCGGTGGCTGCCTCAGCCGGGCCTTCCTGGTTGGCTTGCTGCTGTTGGCTATGCTCGTTTTTGGCGGCGTGGTAGCCGCCAGCACGTACATCTATGCGACCTTCTCTGCCGAAATCGAAGAAGGTATCACTACCCTGGAACAGGCTCGCGACCGGGAAACGTTTGAAACGACCCGCATTCTCGATCGCAACGGTGCCTTGCTGTGGGAGATTTTCGGCGAAGGCAAGCGAACCGCCATTCCCCTGGAGCGCATTCCTACCCATCTGATTCAGGCCACCGTGGCTGTGGAAGACGGCACTTTTTATGAAAATATCGGTTTGGATGCCCCCTCTCTGGTGGCCGCCCTGATCGCCAACTTGCGTAACCCTGACCAACGGCCGATGGGGGGCAGCACCATCACCCAACAGTTGGTGCGCCACATCGTCTTTGATTATGAAGAGCGAACGGCCATTTCCTACAATCGCAAAACCAAAGAGATTGTCTTGGCCTGGATGATGAACCGGGAGTATACCAAAGACGAGATCATGGAACTTTACCTCAACGAAATCTATTACGGCAACCTGGCCTACGGTATCGAAGCTGCTGCCGGAACCTACTTTGGCAAAACGGCTGCCGACCTGACCCTGGCCGAAGCCAGCTTCCTGGCCGGACTGCCGCAAAGTCCTGTTGATCTCGATCCCTACAACAACTTTGAAGGGGCCAAAGAGCGCCAATGGCTCGTCCTGAATTTGATGGTCAGCAGAGGCTACGCCACCCGCGACCAGATCATGGAGGTCTTTCAGGAATCGCTGGAACTGGTTCAGCCAGAAGTGAGCCTGGTCGCGCCCCACTTTTCTGTCTACGTGCGCCAGCAGTTGGAAGAGCAGTTTGGGGCCGAGATGGTGGCCAACGGTGGTTTGCGCGTCACGACAACGCTCGACCTGCGCTATCAGGGGCTGGCCGAACAATTGGCCCGGCAGCATATTGCCGCCGTTGGCCCCCAACACAATATGACCAACGCCGCCCTGGTAGCCATGCACCCGCGCACCGGCGAAATTTTGGCGATGTTGGGCAGCGTCGATTACCAGGACGACTCGATTGACGGCCGTGTCAATGTCACTCTCTCGCCGCAGCAGCCGGGCAGTGCTATTAAGCCGCTCACCTATGCCGCCGCCCTCTCTCCCCGGCCCGACGCTGAACCGGCCTGGAGCGTGGCCGATATTTTATGGGATGTGGAGGTAGAATATCCCCAGTTTGACGGCAGTGCCTACGCGCCGGTCAACTATGACCGCCGTTTTCGTGGCCCGGTGCGGGTGCGCAGTGCGTTAGCCAACAGCTACAACGTACCGGCCATTTTGCTGCTGCAAGATATTGGCGTGGAGCGGCTGATTGAGGTTGCGCGTCAGATGGGGGTGCAATCCTTCCAGGATGCGGAACGCTATGGCCTGTCGCTGACATTGGGGGGGGGAGAATTGACGCCGCTGGAATTAACGGCCGCTTATGCCGTCCTGGCCAATGAGGGGCAGCGTGTGCCGCCGGCTGCTATCCTTCGTGTAGAGCGCGTCAACGGGGAGCTGCTGTATGACCACCAGCCTGCGCCGGGGATCCAGGTGTTGGATCCCCGCGTCGCCTTTCTCATTAGCGATATTCTGGATGATGACGCCGCCCGTGTACCGGCCATGGGGGGGGATAACCCGCTGGCTTTACCCTTCCCCGCGGCCGTCAAGACGGGCACAACCAATGATTACCGTGACAACTGGACGGTAGGCTATACACCCAGCCTGGTTGTTGGTGTCTGGACGGGTAATACCGACAACAGTGAGATGATTGACATCAGCGGCCTGACCGGTGCTGCTCCGCTCTGGTCTGATTATATGATTGCTGTTTATAACAGCTCGGGGCTGTTGGAAACGCTGGCAGTGGACAGCGGCCTCTTGCCGGAAACATTCGAGCCACCGCCAGGGCTGGAACGCCGCGCCATTTGTAGCCTGAGCAGCGTCACCATTGGCGCCACCGACTGTACTCCCGGCGGGCAAGAATGGTTTTTGGAGACGGATGTCACGGCCTCCACCCCTATTCCCCCGCCTGACACCATCACCTGGGAGCAGCTAGACCCGGCCGTTTGGCGCATTCCCGCCGTACCCCTGGCTCCGGCTGAGCCAGAGCTGGTTGAGGCCCTGGCCCGCGATGACGACGCCCCTCCGCCGCAGCTTTTCTGCCACTTTGGGCGGGGAACGGCCGTTGATCTGCTGCCGCCGGAAACCCAACCCCAACTCTTCCTGGCTCCACCCCGCAACCCGCAAAGCCTCAAGGCGGCCCACGAGTTCGCCCAGGCCAACGACCTGGCCATTCTGCCCAGCGAAATCTGTACCGAAGAAATACTGGCGGCTGCCGGTGAGCTAAGTGAGATAGCGGTCTATCGCATCACCAGCCCTAAACATGGTGACACCGTCGATGGCATTATGCCCATCATGGGCACGGCCAACTTTGATCCGGCCGAAGTGGAATTTTACAAAATTGAGCTAGGCATTCCCCAGGCAGATTCTAACGACATCCAATGGCTCACGCTGGGCGATACCCACAACACCCCTGTCGTCAACGGCACGCTGGAAATGTTCCATGCCGCCGGCTTACCCCCAGGCGACTACTTCCTCCGCCTCATCGTCGTCAAAGACAGCAACTACGTAGGCGAACCCCACACCATTCAAGTCACCCGCGAGTAGAGATTACAGCCGGGAAGGTGACTTCCCGGCTGTAATCTTCTGATAATAACTTTTTCATCCTTCTGTTATCTTTGCCCGTTATTCTCTATACTGAAGTACATAAGGGTCTTCAGGATTTTAGTGGGTTGATAAAGCGTATTGCGTATTTCGTATTGCGTAACCAGAGAGAATTACGGAATACGCAATACGGAATACGACTAAACTCCGCCAATTCCCAAAGAGCCACATATAATTGAGATTAGGATCACGACAAACGATCACGATTTACCTGATACGATTATTGGAGTTAACCCATGTTGATCAAAAAGAAAACCGGCCTGGAAATCCCAGCCTCTGAAATCACACCGGAGTCTATTTACCGCTCACGACGGCAGTTTATGAAAGGGGCGGCAGCGTTAGGGCTGCTGGCTGGGCTGGCTGCTTGCCGGCCGGGCGGCAATGCCCCGCGCGGTCGCGCCCCGGTGGCCGGCGTGGAGGCGACGCCCGGCGCGGTCGGTACCACCACCGACGAACTGGGTGACGAGCTGACCGAGTTTCAGGATATTATTACCTACAACAATTATTATGAATTTACGACGGACAAAACGGCCGTGGCCGGTATGGCCACCGCTCTGCAAACCTCCCCCTGGGAAATAGAGGTCGGCGGCCTGGTCCGTAACCCCGGCGTTTATGATGTAGACGATTTGCGCCGCTCTTTTGACGAAGAGGAACGTATTTACCGGCTGCGCTGCGTCGAGGCCTGGTCGATGGTCATTCCCTGGCTGGGCTTTCCCCTGAGCAAGCTGCTGGCCCAGGTAGAGCCGACCGGCGAGGCGCGCTATGTGCGTTTTGAAACCCTGCACGACCCTGATCAGATGCCGGGCCAGCGGCGCGGCACCTACAACTGGCCCTATGTCGAAGGGCTGCGACTGGACGAAGCCATGAATGACCTGGCCATTTTGGCCACCGGCCTGTACGGCCAGCCGCTGCTGCCCCAAAACGGCGCTCCCATTCGCCTGGTGGTACCCTGGAAATATGGCTTTAAGAGCATCAAATCCATCGTTAAAATTGAGTTGGTAGACACTCAGCCCACTTCGCTGTGGATGGCGGCCGCTCCCCAGGAATACGGCTTTTACGCCAACGTCAACCCGGATGTGTCCCATCCTCGCTGGTCACAGCGCTCTGAACGGCGCATTGGCGAATTCGGCCGTCGGGATACGCTGCGGTTCAACGGCTACGAAGAGCAGGTGGCTCATCTGTACGCCGACATGGACTTGCGTGAAAGCTTCTAAATAATTAACTGTTGAATTGTCATTCACGAATTAATTATTTTCTTCTCTTTAACAGGATGTTTGCCCATGAATATTTCCCTGGCGCTAAATAAGCAACAACGACTCCAACTGCTGCGAGTAGTGACTCATGTAGGGGCCTTGCTGCCTCTGGCCCTGCTGCTGTGGGACTTTTGGTGGGGCTATTTGAGCGCGGATCCCATTCGGGAGGCGATTTTACGCACGGGCAAACCGGCCCTGGTGCTGCTGGTTTTGTCATTGGCCTGCACGCCGCTGAATACGCTGTTTGGCTGGAAACAGCTTTTGCCGCTGCGTAAGCCGCTGGGGCTGTATGCTTTTTTTTATGTCTGTTTGCACTTGAGCATTTTTGTGGCTATTGATTACGGTTTGAATTGGGATTTGCTGCGTGAGGATCTGTTTGAAAGGCGATACGCCCTGGCCGGGTTTGCCGCCTTTTTGCTGCTGGTTCCCCTGGCGGCCACTTCGACCCGCTGGGCGATGCGCAAGCTGGGTAAAAATTGGAAGCGGCTGCACCGGCTGGTTTATCTGGCCGGTATTCTAGCCGTTGTTCATTACCTATGGCTGGTCAAGGCAGATTATGCCCAACCGCTGCTGTTCGCTGGTATTCTGGTCATACTCTTGCTGCTGCGCCTGAAGCCGATTCGGCAGCGGGTGGCCAACTGGCGCAGCCGTCGCTAACGTCTATTGCTATCTCCTGTGAAAATAAGACGGAGGACCGAGGACCGAAGACGGAAGGATCTATTCCGTCATCCGTCATCCGTCCTCGGTCCTCCGTCATTTTCATTTTACTTCTGCCTTTGTGTATCAAAAGGGCCAGATGAGGGGGATGAGGAGGATGCTGATCAACAAAAACAGCAGCATCAGCGGTCCGCCCACCTTCATGTAATCGGTGAATTTGTAGCCGCCGGCCGTTAAGACCATCAGGTTGGTGGTAGTGCCGATAGGGGTCAAGAAGGCGGTCGAGGCGCTGACGGCCACGGCCATGAGGAGGGGATGGGGGGAGACGCCCATTTCGAGCGAGGCTTGCAAAACAATGGGAGCCACCAGGACGGATGTGGCTGTATTGTTGATCACCTGGCTAAAAGCGGCCGTTAAGACAAATATGCCGGCCAGCAGGGCCAGTGGGCTGATTGTGCCCAACGAGGCCACCAGCCCTGAGGCCATCAGTTCGGCGCCGCCGGTAACGCGCAGAGCCGTACTCATGGGAATCATAGCGGCGATCAGGACCACGCTTTGCCAGCCAATAGAGCGGTAAACCTGCCCCATGGACAAACAACCACCCAGCACCATGGCTACAGCGGCAATGAGGGCGGCAATAACGGTCGGCACCACACCTGTCACCATCATGGTCACCATCCCGACCAGCACCAGAATAGCAAACAAGGAGCGCGGACTGAGTTCCACCACCTGCCGCGATAGGGCTTCAGGACTGCCTACAACCACAAAGTTGCGGCTTTCATTGCGCAGCAGATCGATGTCGTCCCACCGGCCGCGCACCAGCAGCATATCCCCAAATTTCAGATGCACATTGGCTCCCATTATGGCCTTATCGCCGCGCCAGATACCCAGCACCTGCACCCGGAATTTATCCGCAAAACGAACGTCGGCCAGGGAACGGCCGATATATTGGGAGCGTAAAGTGAGCAATACCTCGGCTATCCCGATCTCGGTAGAGAGCAGCTCATGGGACAGGGCATCACTATCTTCCTCGACCACCTGCATGCCTAAATTGGTATCAATCGCCAGACGGCGCACATCTTCGCGGCTGCCTTTGACCAGCAGACGATCCTGGCTGTGAATTGTGGTGCCGGCACCGGGCACAGGCGTTTGCTCCGGGTCCGGCTGTAACTGTTCTAACTGCTCCCGAATGCGGGTGAAACGGCCGTTGGCCGCCGGTTCATTTTCTTCTGCTCCCTGCCGCCGGTCTACGCGCAGCACCGATACATTATAATCACGGCCCAGCGCGGCCTCTGCCAGCGTCTGGCCCACCAGTTTAGAGGCCAGACGTACGCGCAGATAAAACAAATCTTCTTTGAGGCCAAAGGTGGTGGCAAATTCACCAATCGATTGGGTCAAATCAACGGGGCGCTGGTCGGCGTTGCGGCTGGGCAGCAGTTTGCGCCCGATCAGGCTCATATAGGTCACGGTGCAGAGCAGCAGAGGAATACCGATATAGGCGTATTCAAAATAGCCAAAGGGGCGGTAGCCGGCGCCGGCCAGGGCGTCGGCCACGACAATATTGGGCGGCGTGCCGGTCAGAGTCAGCAGGCCACCGCTGTTGGCGGCAAAAGCCAGGGGCATGAGGAATTTGGAAGGGACGCTGCCAATGCGCCAGGCGGCAGCCACCACGGCCGGCAGCAGGGTGGCCACGGTGCCCGTGTTGCTGATGAAGGCAGAGAGAACGGCCGTGCCCAATATCAGCACCACCAGCAGACGCACCTTGCTCTTACCGGCCAGTTGCAGCACCTGGTTACCCATCCAGGCCGTCACCCCCGTTCGCGACAGCCCCTCGCCCACAATAAAAAGGGCCGCAATCAGAATAACGGTCGAATCGCTAAAGCCGGCCAGCGTTTGTTCGGCGGTCAGCACCTCGGCCAAAAACAAAGCCAGCAGCGATATGAGGGCCACCAAATCAGAGCGCAGTTTGCCGTGAATAAAGAGCAGAATAGTAAGTCCCAGAATGACAAAGGTGGTGATCATAGGCTAAGCTTACCAGTCTGGGCCAGACCCACAAGCGACAAAAGTCACCTCT
Organism: Chloroflexota bacterium; assembly: GCA_046484685.1. Classification (GTDB taxonomy): domain Bacteria; phylum Chloroflexota; class Anaerolineae; order Promineifilales; family Promineifilaceae; genus SLGK01. The sequence continues at coordinate 10,104 of JAWOIM010000572.1, forward strand.
TTGCTTTCACATTAGGCAGGATACAAACTATTGAACTGTGGGGTGGGCTATGTTATCATGGCCGGGAAAGAAATTTAAACGCGAGCCAGAAACATGAA